>JBBKWD010000224.1:0-24929 GCA_037968775.1 Bdellovibrio sp. | reverse complement strand
CCACCATCACTTCGCTGACTTTTTCAGAATCAGCCAGTTTTTTTGCCAGAGCGTGCTCGCGACCGCCCTTTCCTACAACAAGGATGCGCATCGTTGACTCCAGGTCTTTAGGTTCGCGGTGGGCTCGAACGGGCGCTCTCGCCCCATGGCCAGAGCTACTTCATTTGCTAAAGACTTATAAAGTAAAGAGGCCGTCTCGATTTGTTCGGCACCCAATTTTTGCGGTTTTTCATGAAGTTCGTTTTCGCAAATCGACTTCCAATCATTTTCACCGCGCGCCTGGGCTAATTCCTTTGCCTTTTTTACGGCCGCGGCCCAAGAACTTTTCGAATACAGTTGACGCAATAACTCTTTAGAAAGAGGCAGACCTTCATAGGTCAATCGCAATTCATCAGGACCGATAGAGTCCACTAGTAAGATGTCTCTTTGTCCGTCTGCTCCTAAGTCGCCAAAGGCATATTCAAACTTTCCATCCCACAGTTTCACCCCGAAAGATCCAAAAAGCTTTTCCAAGAGAGTCGCAACTTTCTGCGTTTGCTGTTTGATCTGCGAAAGTTCCGCACCTGAAACGACATTCATGCTGTCGATTTCTCTAAGGGTCAAATAGCGATCCGAGGATTCAAGCTTGGTCGAACACTCCACTAAAGGCGGACGAAAGCTTTGCCCCGGCTTTGGCATTTCCGCAAGCCCCAGGTCATCGCGATAGTCTGGATTTTTTTGCAGCCGCGCCTCTAAGGAATTCCCCTGGCCTAAGACGAAGCGAAAAATAACTTCCAAAGGCACCAGCGTTTGCTGAGGCCGTGCCTGGTACATCGAGTAGTCGTATTGAGAGTTCTGCCATAGAGGCGGCAACACTTGAACTTTCCGTACCGTGATAGCATTCGAATCCGATTGAGAAATAAAATGAGAGGGAATATGGAGGTCTTTTAAGTATTCAAAAAACAAGGTCGCCATCACGCCCAAGGCCTCGCCTTTTTGCGGGATTTCATCGGGCATCTCGCCCCAATCAAAAACCGAATAGCGATTGCTGTATTTGAAAACCAAATCTGGCCCCTGTTCATAGATGTCCTTTACGGATCCTCGATAAACTAATTTCATAGAACTGCCTCCAACTTTTCGATCTGCAAAAGAAAATTCATCCAGTTGTTTGCTCCGACCCAAAAACCGCCTTCTTGCGCCTTCTTAAAAAAATCCAAGGCTTTTTCGGGCTGGCTTAAGTTTTCTTTTTCTATCAACCATAACCCCAGCCCGAGACAGACTTCGGTATCTCCTGCTAATAAGATTTGCCCCCGACAGCGGGGATCTGTGACTTCGACCCAAGTGACCTCGGCCCCTCTGGATTCAGTCATTTGTTCTAATGTTTTTTTCAACAAAGGGTGCTCTTGGTTTTTTTTATTCCAATTTAAGAACAGACCCGGCTGGTTCCAGCTCGAGATCTTTTTCATCCAAGGGCTCAAGGCCGCGATATTATTTTCAGTGACCGCCATCACGGGAATTTCTTTTGGCATCTGCACGATGGCCAAAAAAGCATCTAATCCGCCGAAGGCACCATTGACGGCAATTCCGACGACAGGCTTTTTCGTCATTGAGGCCACAACGCCCGGAAGGTGGGCTGCAAGTCCTGCACCCGCCACAAAAAGATCTGCATCCGACGTCGTCATGATCTCTCGTACACGCACAGGATGACGATGGGCCGAGGCAACTTCCATTTTTACTGAGTTGTTCTCCTCAAGGGAGCGGCACAAGGGACCAAATACTCGCTCATCGTTTTGACTACCGAAAAGGACTTGAATCTTCATAGAGGAACCTCACTCTTTCCGCCGCCACCGATATTGCGGTTGCGGACTTCCATAAAATCTTTTTCTGAAACGGCAACGGGATAATCCCCGTCCAAACAGGCACTGCAAAGACTTTTTAAACCAATGGCTTCTTTAAGTTTTTCCAGTGGCAAATAAATCAAAGCATCCACACCTAATAGATGCGCCACTTGGTCTTCACTCCGTTCGTGCGCGACGAGCGACTCTCCTTCAGGAAAATCAATGCCATAAAAGCACGGATTGCGAATCGGCGGACAGGTGCTGGCCAAGTAAACTTTTTCGGCGCCGGCTTCCCTGAGCAACTGAACGATTCGCGCTGACGTCGTTCCGCGAACAATACTATCGTCGACTAACAGAATTTTTTTGCCGCGAATTTCACTTTCAACAGGCATCAATTTTAAATTCACCATGGCCTTGCGAACTTCAGGCTTATTGACAATAAAACTGCGTTGCACATAGCGGTTTTTCATCAGGACTTCGCGATAGGGACGCTTTAATACTTCAGCAAGTCTTAACGCCGCTGCCCGTGAGGTATCTGGGACCGGAGCAACGACATCCACTTCCAGGCCTTTGAGTTTTAGAATGCGCTCGCTTTCTGCCGCTAATATTTCACCGAGTCGTAGACGCACCTCATAGATGGGTCTGCCATGCCACTCCGTCTCAGCCCCCGCAAAATAAACCCATTCAAACATACAAGGGCGAGCGGGTTTTTCAAAAAGCTGAAAACTATGAAAGTTCAAAGCCTGATCGACAAAAACAAACTCACCGGCTTTAAGATCACGAAAGTATTCGTAACCGAGAGCAAAAAAGACCTGTTTTTCAGAAGCAAAACAATAGCTGAACTTGTCGCCTTGTTTTTTGCGACCAATCAGCATCGGACGAATTCCTTGATCATCATTGAAAGCAAACATTCCTTGATCTGCCATCATCCCGACCACACTGTAGGCACCTTTGACTCGGGCCACGACCTCTTTGGCCGCCTCAGCAAAAACAGCAGGGGTGGATCCTTGCTCCATGCGGTCAGCGACGGCGATGGACATCATATGTAGTAGTATTTCTAAATCGTTGCGCGTAAAGGTCCAACGACTCCGACGATTGCGAACGAACTCTAAGATTTCGTTATAGTTGGTGACGTTCCCGTTGTGGGCCATACCAATGCCATTGGGATAGCTAAAAAGTAAAGGCTGCAGATCTTCTTTGATTACTGTGCCGATGGTTGAATAGCGAGTATGCCCCAGGGCCATCGCCCCTTGAAGCTTCATCAAACGTTCCAATGGAAACACTTGTGATACCAATCCTAAGTCTTTTTCCAGAAAAAACTGACCTTGAGAAAAGTCATAAGTCAGTATCCCAGCCGCATCCTGTCCTCGGTGTTGCAAGGCAAAGAGCGCGGGATATAACTTTTCGCCCGCTTGATCTTCACCAATAAGTCCGACTACACCGCACATAAGAGAGCCCTTCTTGAAATAAAAAAAGGCGTCGCTTGGACACCTTTTTTGAACTCAGTATTTAACTTTTTAATACACTTCGAGAAAGATAAGATATTTCGTACACGTCGACGGTTGGCATAAAAAAGGCCCCCATTCGTGGGCTGAGGCCCCGGGGGCTTTGAAAGCAGACCTATCCAATAATGAAGGTGGGCCATGAGTGAGTTCCTTAAGTTTAGAACTGAACTGGCCAAACCCTATCGAATTTTACAAGACCTGGTCAAGACCCCTAACACAACCCTAACAATTCAACACGGAGTGTTTTGAAAAGTACCTGGTACCTTTCACCTTTCAGTACCTAGAATTCCATCTCGGGCTTTTCTTTTTTCTTGAGGGCTCCCATATAAGAATATTGCCAAGGGCGATAGGACAATAGAACCCCGGTATCTACAGTCGAGACATTGTGTTCGGTTTCAAATCTGGATTCCTCTTGCAGCTCAACCATCAGGCGCTCTAATCGCGCTTTATATTTCGCAAGCGTCGGAGGACTGACCTTCATCATCACGAAGCGAATATAGTCTTCGGCGCGAAAATCATGATTCAAGTAGCTGGTCTTAGTTTGCTCAAATAAGGCGCGCCCCATCGGACCATCTCGTCGAAAACGTAAGAATCCCTGCTTGCGAATTTTCACCTTATCCCGTGCGTGGAGCTCGATCAGATTCAGACGGTCCAATTGGAAAAGATACTTCTTCGATTCGCCGCTTTGTATGTCGTATTCCTTTTCGATCTTCTGCGCTGTTTTTCCTTCTTGCAGCATCATAAAGTAATGCAAGAGACGAGGATTTTCCGCTAAGGCTTTTTCTTGATCATCAGATAAGTAAATAGATTGCTGGTCGTCCTCGAGATTGGCTGACTTCACAATATCTGAAAAACTCAAGTCCGCGACTCGACAGATTTCTTCCAAACGATCCAGACTCAAAGTTTTGTTTGAGAGAATGCGCTTCACGCTGGATTCACTTAAACCCAATGCTTTTGCCAGATCCCTATAGAGAACATTCTTCGCTTTTAAGGCTCTTTTGAGCGAACCCAAAAACTGATCTATTTGTGACATTCCAACCTCCAAAACGTAGGTATCACTATCCAATACTTCCATATCCAGTATTGAATAGCAACACCAAAGGGCCGATTCTAAGACGGACCCCAAAAAAAGGAACCTCTATGAAAAACCTTCTCCGCTATCTCGCCAACCGACTCTTTCACTCCACCTCTTTCTATTATGCGTGGGAAGAGAAAGCCTACCTTCGAGAACAAGAGCAAATTCCCTTTCGTACGCAAATCACTTGCCGCCCAGGAGACGATTCAATAAAGTTTCAAAAGCATGGATAACGAACAGCAAAGTCAAACTCTCTTAAAACGCCCCATCTGGTTCTATATTAAAACTCATCCGCGCGCGTTTTTCCTCGGCATGGGTTTTCTTTTTGTTACGAACTTTTTGGATGCCGGCTACCCCCTCTTGATGAAGATCGCATTGGATCAGGTCGAAAGTCGCGCCGCTTTGAGTGAAGTGGCAAGAACCTGTTTGCTTTTGTTTGCCATCATGGCGAGCCTTGCCGTGACTCGTTATGGATGGAGAGCGAACATCGGTCGCTTCCATACTTTTGCCGCTGAACACATTCGGCGAAAAATGTTCGGCCACCTCACTGGCCTTGGCCCATCATTTTTTCAAAAATCTCAAGTTGGCGAGCTGATGAGCCTTTTGACCAATGATGTTCAGTCTTTCCGCCAAGCCATCGGCCCCGGCATGCTGGTCTTAGCCGATGGCGTGATGAGCATCGCCATTGTTCTGCCGATTATGATCTCTATGAGCTGGGATTGGACTTGGAAAACTTTAATACTTTTGCCTCTGGTTCCTTTGTTGATTTGGAAAGTGATGAAGCTGATTCATGCCAACTACAAAACTCAGCAAGAGCGTTTTTCAGAACTCACGGGCGTGGTCCAAGAAACAATTGGTGGCGTGCGAGTGATTAAAAGCTTCGCCCAAGAGTCCCAGCGCCAAAGTCTTTACAACTCCGTCAGCACTTCCTTTGAACAGGCCTGCAACCGAGTCGCCCAAGTGGATTCATACTTCCGTCCTGTGATGGAACTCGGCGTAACCTCAGGAAGCGTGATTCTGCTTTTTGTTATTCGTGACGACTTGATGTCAGGTGCCGTTACGATTGGAACTTTCTTTGCCTTTCATCGCTATATCCAAAAAATGATCTGGCCGATGTCAGCTTTAGGTATGGGTCTTTCGATGATGCAAAAAGGTTTTGCTTCTTTTGCTCGAATTCGCGAACTGCTTGTTTCTGAAACGGACATTCCGGATACGGGTACAGAGGTGCTTCAAGAGTTTAAAACACTGGAATTTAAAAATGTTTCTTTTAAATATCCCGCGGCATCAGTTTACACTCTAAAAAATGTCAGCTTCTACTTATCTGCAGGTGAAAGCCTGGGGATCATGGGGCCGGTCGGAGCGGGCAAAACAACATTGTTGCATTTACTGTCTCGCCTGTATCCCTTAAGTGAAGGGCAAATTTTTATTAACGGCCTTCCGATTGAACGTATTTCTTTGGAATCCTTGCGCCAAACTTTTCTGCTGGTTCCTCAAGAAGCTTTTCTATTCAGTGACTCGATCTCTGAAAATATCAGCTTTGGTTTGGGCGACAAGGCGGCGGATGACGAAATTCACCGCATGACTCAGATCGTGGACCTGCACGAAGAAATCAAAAGCCTCCCGGCCCAATATGAATCACAACTCGGCGAAAGAGGTGTCAATCTTTCCGGCGGTCAAAAACAACGTTTGACCATTGCCCGCGGTTTGATCCTGCGCACACCTGTTTTAGTACTGGATGATTCCTTGAGTGCTGTGGACACTCGCACGGAAAAACTCATTGAATCGGAACTGCGCCGTGGGAAGTCCACCACCAGTCGAATCATTGTGGCCCACCGTTTGTCTTCCGTTCGCCATGTGGATAAATTGTTGGTCCTCAAAGATGGAGAGGTCGAAGCCTTTGGCACCTTCCATCAGGTCGCCGCCACTAGCCCGACCTTGCAAACAGTTTTACGCATTCAAGGTCAGGAGGCTCCTCATGAGTGATCAATTTATGAATGAGGACTTAGTCAAAACGAAAATCAGTTACCGACAGCTTTTTGTGCGTCTTTGGCCTTATGCGCGTAGGGAAAAACTTTTACTTTTTGCTGCTCTAGCTTCAGTCTTCATCTTAGCCGTCGCTTCGCGGACGATCCCGATGCTAATTGGCTATGCGATTGACCACGGAGTTTTAGCGAAAAACGTAGAGCTCTTCACCACTGTCGCTTATATCTATTTGGGTTTGGAACTTATTCGCACACTTTTCTTTTTTGCGAATTCCTATTTGTTCCAGGTTTTTGGAAATCGCATGCTTTACCACGTGCGCGATCATTTGATGAATCACGTTCAGCGCTTGCCACTGCAGTTTTTCAATAAAACGCCCACTGGCAGAATCGTGACCCGCTTAACCAATGACGTGAATTCCCTTGGCGAACTCTTCACGGAAGGTGTTATTGCGGTTTTCACCGAAGGCGTTTTAGTTATTTCCGTTGTCATTGCAATGGCAATCATTTCGTGGAAATTGACTTTAGCTAGTTTGATCCTAGCTCCTGTATTTATTGCGGCTTCTATTTTCTTAAGCAATCGCATCCGCCTGATGCTCGGTGAGCAAAAGAAAAAACTTTCTGCCATCAATGCCTTTTTGGCTGAAAATTTAAACGGCATCAAAGTTGTGCAACTCTACAACCGGATCACGAAAAATCGCCAGAAGTTCTCTGTGCTTTCGACCGAGTACCGCGACCTTAATATGAAGTCGATCCATGCCTATGCTTTAATGCAGCCGATTATGAATCTATTCAATGCAGTGACCATCACGACGGCTCTTTACTATGGCGGATTCCTGGCCAGTGAAAACGCCTTGGCTATTGGATCTTTGATCGCCTTTTTAATGAATATTCAGGACTTTATTCCGCCTCTTCGAGAAATCCTCGAAAAGTACCAACAGTTTCAGAATTCTTTAACCAGTGCCGAACGTATTTTCTCTTTGATTGATGAGGCTGAAGAAAGTGATTCGGCCGACGAAACTTTGCCCCAACCTTTTCGTGGGCAAGTTCGCTTTGACAACCTGACCTTCCGCTATGAGGACCAACTGCCCGACGTACTTAAAAATATTTCGTTGCAGATCAACTCGGGCGAGTCCATTGCTTTAGTGGGCCGCACAGGAAGTGGCAAATCGACCTTTATTTCTTTGCTGCAAAGATTTTACGATGCCCCCGCCCAAAGTATCTGGGTTGATGATGTGGCGATCGAAAGAATTCCGCGTAATCTATTACGTCGTCATGTCGGCGTGGTTCAGCAGGATAACTTTATCTTTCGCGGTACGATTCAAGACAATGTGGGTCTACACGATCCCACTATTCGAGCTGCTGATATTGAGCTGGCTTTAGAAAAAGTGGGATATCAGAAGCTCCTCGCACGCACCGGGCGCAGCTCTCAAAGCCCCGTGGAAGAGCGTGGCGCCAACCTCTCTGTCGGCGAAAGACAGCTTTTGGCCTTTGCCCGGATCTTGGTTTTTAATCCTGATATTTTTATTTTGGATGAAGCTACCGCCAATATCGATTCAGAGAGCGAGCATCTAATTCAAGAAGCCACTCGTGAAGTGACTAAGGGCCGCACCAGCATCATCATTGCACACAGGCTGTCGACCATTGAGCATTGTGATCGTGTGTTGGTGTTGAGCCAGGGAGAACTTGTGGAGTCGGGAACTCATAAGGAGCTGATGTCTCAAAAAGGTTTGTTTTATCAGATGACGAATTTAAGTAAAAATTCGAGCTTGATTGATGAAGCGCTGGAATCACCCGGTGAGACAAAGTCGTAAAGAGCTAGACACTCAGAAATTCAAAGTTTATCGGAGCCCGTAAAACTTACGGCTCTCTGGTTATCTGTGGGTTGAGACTATGCCGCTCGGGCGGTATAGTTCTTTATTGACTCCCGAATAGACTGACTGAGCGTCGTAAACTTGACTCCGTATTTCACATTCAAAGGTTCTTGGCGGGAATCATCTTTCACGAACTGCTTACTAACGACCTGGCAAACCGCATTGAAGGGCGGGACGCCGTCTCCGGGTTGAAAGTGTAGGAACAAGGACTGCCCTGGCTGCAACTCGGAATTCTGCACCAAAATCCCCGCTCCACCGGCACTGATTTCAAAAGCCTCACCTTTAAACACGAGCTTGCTGTTGTGAACAATCAAAGAAGCTCCATAGGAAGATCGCGCATGCCGACGGCGAAAAAAAACTTCGTTTACTTTGCGATCGCCAGAGCCCGCCAAACTGCGAATCTCTTCTGCTGAAAACTCGACTACCTCAGCAAGCGGCAACCAAGTCGTCATCCGAGATTTCCAAACAAAGTCATATTCAAACAAAGACTTCTCTTGCAGCATTTGTACTATTTCGAGACGACAAAATGGACCATGATTGGTTCCATTCTTCATCACAAACCATTCTTTTTCTAAAAGACGATTATCCAGGGGCGAACTCGTTGGAGTGTCTGCCAAACCCTTCCCAGAGAACCGTACAGAGAATTCAGGATGCTCCATCAACAGCAACCATTCTGCGACACCTTCGTCATACACATAGTCTGTCCACTGGTATTCGCCAGCTTCGACCTTCTTAAGAACTGCCTCATATGAGAAAGGTCCGATATGTGTTCCACTATTAGAAAGGTAATACTGCTTCGCCATTTTCCCGGGCCTCCTAAAAGCTTTATCGGCAGGAACTAGACTCGACTTAACCGGCGGAAACTAAAGACTTTTAGCCTAGTTTCTTAGGGTTTTTTGTCGAACTTTTAGACAAAAAAATAGATCAAGTGTTCACCTCAGCAACCGATAGGCTTGTTACAGGATGTTAATAGTTCTCAGAGATTCCTGGATTTCCTCAGACGCGCAGACATCCAAAATAGGCGAAGATGATGTTTACACAAAAGAGTGGCATGAAGTTAAGAAAGAATATCCTTATCGTTGATAACAACTGCGAGCTTGAACAGCTCGTCAGAGAGCCCCTCATGAGTCAACTGAAGGACTCTGAAGTGTCGCCGATACTCGTTCGTGCCAAAGACGGCGCCGAGGCGGCCATCAAATCTGAAAATCAAAAATTCGACTTAGTCCTTCTCGATACCGATGTTCCTCGTCTTATGGATGGAGGCTTCGTTTATGGAATTCTCTCTTACAAGAACACCCAAAATGCCAGCTTGATAGTTATTAGCACGCGCGAAATGGCTGATTTGCCGGACTCACTCAAGAACTCGAAAATCTTTAAACGACCGGTTCATCCAGATGACATCATCCAGGCAATGATCCAAGTTCTAAACACACAGCCGTCAGCGGAACAAGAAAGCAAAGGCTCCCCCTCGCCTAGTCCAACTAAGCATGCAGTCGATGTACGAGTTATCAACGCCGTTATCACTGCGACTCTCAGCGTGTTAAAGCAATTTGGTGTCGACTCCGTAAAAATGGAAAAGGCGGCGACCCATTCTCCCTATGAACCTCTGCCAGGTGAGGTCTCTTCGATTGTCGATATTACCTCGAACTCCTTTCATGGAATTCTCTGCATTTCATTCGATAAACCCTGCTATTTGGATGTGGTTTCGACGATGCTCATGGAAGAACAATCAGAGCTCACCCCGGACAATCAAGATGCCGTCGGTGAAATTAATAATATTATTTTTGGAAATGCAAAATCAGAGATCACAAATTTCGGCGTGAAACTCACTGTCCCGAAAGTTGTCATTGGCAAAGAGCAGATTCCACCTTGCCCCGCAGGAACAGCGGGAATGATGATTCCTTTTTCAACTAACAAGGGAAAGTTCTATATTTTTGTGGCGGCTTTTCCCGGCACTGGAACTCTTGCCGCATAAAAAAAGCCCACTCCTTTTCAGAAGTGGGCTACCAAAACGTCCTGTAAGAAACGTACAATAATTTAAAAAACTATCTAGACTGGCTTGTTAAAACAGTGATGTCTTCAGCCAACTTCATATCAGACGCTTGGTCCTCAGAAATCGAAGTGCGAATCATGCGCACAGCTGTATCAAAACGAACATCACGAATCTCGCCACCAGTTGCGATATAAACTGCAGCTCCCTCTTGAGCGTCTCTGATAACGCGGTTACCAAGATAAGAATCCCAGAACGTCGCAATACCCAATGTCAAAGTCGGCGCCGAAGTCGAAAGCATCGGATCTTGAGCGATTACGATTTGCACTTCGTTGGAGACAAGGTCGATATTTTTGGTGCCCTCAAAAGCAAATGCAGATGACGCAGCAACAAGAGATAAAATACTAGTTACGAACAATTTCATAGATAACTCCTTTTCAACATGTGGGTGTTTTGCAAGCTTGAGGCCAGCTCAGGAGCGATAAATTCGAATAGAGGCCCACAATATCTCAAAAGGAGGCAAAATTTGCAGCCTACGCCAAGAGGTTAAACAGGGGAGCGTCTCTTTCTGGAATTTGTGGGCAACCTTCGTTTGCTAAATACAGCTGCTCCCGGTTATTGAGTGAGTCTGACCATCCATGGGCATTAGGCCTCGGTATCTTCAGATTCTGGTGCACGACTATTCTTTCCCCGCTACGATGGCGGGGAAACAGCTTGCCACTGATGGTGGAAAATTACGATATTGTCTCTGCTGAACAGCTGAAAGGTACCAGGTTCTTTTCAGAGGCCGATGACGGATTTCCAGGCTGCCGTGGGGGTGATGAGGCGGCGTTCTTTGAGGTCGAAGAGGCCGTAGGTGAAAATGGCTTCGCTAGCGACGGAGCCGTCAGTCTTGAGCATTTGCTGCTGCATTTTTCCGATTTTACCTTCATAGGACAGCATCTTTGTTGTGATCGTGATTTCTTCGCGCAATAAAATTTCGCGACCGAATTTAAGATTGATTTCGATAATCACGGGGCCCTGTTGCAGTTCTTGGACTGTTTTGAAGCCGTAACCGCGAGCTGTGATTTGCTCCCAACGAGCTTCTTCGTACAAGGACAAATAAGTCGCGTTGTTCACATGCCCCAAAGAGTCCACATGATGTTCCTTGATCGTCATTTTATACGGAGTCAATTCTGACATAAAAAATCCCTTCTACTTTAAGGCTTCACGCACATAGGCCGACGCCTGATCCAATGCCCACACTACCACGGCAATGACGAAGATGATGCAACCGACTTCGCTCCACATCGCCTGCCCCTGATACTGAACAAGCATCGTCCCGATACCACCGCCGCCAACAAGCCCAATCACTGTGGCCATACGCACGTTAATATCCCAACGATAGACTGTAAATGAAATATAAGGCAGAAGCACTTGAGGTACAATCGCATACCAAATGGTCTGGAGTCTATTCGCCCCCGTAGATTCAATGGCCTCGATAGGCCCCTCCTCCACGGCTTCGACCATTTCTGAGTACTGTTTGGCAAGTGATGCCACAGAGTGAATCATCAAAGCCAACATCCCCGCAAAAGGACCAATTCCCACCCACACCGAAAAAATAATCGCCCAGATAAGGGCTTCCACAGAACGCACCAGATTCAAAAAAGTTCGCAGGACCAAGTAAGTCGAAAAAAGGAAGGTTCCTTTCATAATATTTCGCGCGCACAAAAAACTTAAGACAAAAGCCAGAGGGATTGCCAGAGTCGTCGCTAAAAAAGCCATAAAGATAGTCTCTATGATGTTGAGGACCGCCCGAGGCAAAAGAGTCCAATTCGGATTCAGCAAACCTTGAAACAATCTGACGGCACCGGCAAATCCATTTTGGTCGGCTAGTTCATAAAATGAAAACTCCGTCTTCGCAAAAGCCAAGGCAAATGCCACCGCTAATGTCCCCAACAATTGCCAGCCCCAGAAAGCGCGATACCAAGAGGTACCTTCCGATGAAACTCCGTGAGGAGCAAACAACACTTCTCCGAGCGTGCGGAAATTCATTCGATACAAAATCAAACTGAATCCGCCACTCAAAACAAAAAGCGCGACCGATGCCAGCCAAAACCTTCCGGAATGCGCCATGAAAAGGTCTTCGTCTGCGCCGATCGCAAAAAGAAGAAAGATCCCCCCTAGGAATGTGAACGAAAGGCTATCACAGATGAGTTTGCGTAAATTCATAGGCTTCTTCTCCGTAGATTTTTTTAAACCACTCGTCCGTAATATCTCGCGGCAACCCTTGAAACACAATCTCACCTTCACGCAGTGCTATCACCCGGGTGGCGTACTGCCGAACCAAAGAAAGAAAATGCAAATTGGCTATGACCGTGATGCCCAACTCCTTTTGAATTTTTTGAAGGTAACTCATCACCACTTGGCAGGTCGCAGGATCCAGGGAGGACACGGGCTCATCGGCCAAAAGTAACACCGGTTCTTGCGTGAGAGCCCTAGCAATGGCCACCCTTTGCTTCTGACCACCGGATAGCTGATCGGCACGCATAAAAGACTTTTCAGAAATACCCACCAACTTCAAATTTTGAAGTGCAAGGTCTCGTTCTTGCTCTGAAAAAATTCCGAGAAGACTTTGCCAAGTTGTTTTATGCCCCAACCGTCCCATCAATACATTTTTTAAAACACTTTGACGGGAATTCAGATTGAAGTGTTGAAAAACCATTCCCATATACCGACGAATCGAACGAATTTCATTTTTATCCTGCAAGCCCGAAATCTTTTTTCCTTTAAAAAAAATTTCTCCGGAGCTTGCCTCATGCAAAAGATTCAGACAACGCAACAAGGTGGATTTTCCCGATCCGCTCAGGCCGATGATGACCAGAAACTCCCCTTCTTCCACTTCAAAACTTACCTTTTTAAGAGCTTGCGTTCCATTGGCATAAGTCTTGGTCAGATCACGAATAGACAACAGGGACATTATTTTTTCTCCTGGTCGGCTAAGTTGCGAAACATTTCGCGCACGGAATCATAGTCGGCGTCCGTGGCGTGCTTGAAATTTGTCGCCCCGAGCATCGCTTCTAAAGATTTGCGCCCCTCTTCAGAGGCTACATATTGCAGCAGCACTTCGACGATTTTTTCTTTCATTTCTTCAGGAATATCTTTGCGGAAAACTACGGGGTCATTGGGAATGGGCTCTGATAGCTGGATGATTTTAATTTTCTTTTCGACATCGGGATATTGCGTTTTAACCATGCGCCGTGCGTCTTCCATCTCCCCGTTTTGTGGAGGGCTGTAGTATGTGGCCCCTGCATCGACCTGCCGCTGATAGATCATCGACACAACAGAGTCATGCTTCATCGCAAAAACTATTTCTTTAGGTTCAATTTTTTGGTCACGCAATGTTTTGAGCGGTAACAAATAACCCGAAGTCGATGAGGGATCGACAAAGGCCACCTTTTTGCCGGCGAGGTCTTTCAACTTTTGTATCGGACCATCGGCCCGCGCCAAAAATTGAGATTGGTAAGTGGCCAGTCCATAACGAATCACCGTCAGATGCGCCTCCACCCCGTATTGCTTGTGAGCTTTATAATACCCGAATGTGTTGATCGATGCCATATCAGCTCGCTGGGTCCCGAAAGCCTCGACGACCGCAACATAGGACTGCGGAATAGTGATTTTAAACTTATAAGACGAGTGAGTTTCTAGGTAATCTTGAAGCTTTTTGGAATTATCAGCCATCACCTTAGCATCAACAGCGGGAACCAGATGGAACTTGATCGGATTTTCTGTCGTTCCCAACTGATCTTTCTTTTTATGACAGGAAACAAGGACCGAAAGGAGCCCTGTAAATAACAGCAAACGATGCGATAATTTCATACTTAAGAGCCCCCTCTTGGCATTATGGGAAATTAGCTTAAGAGGCGCAAGAAAAGTCTTTACCAACGCCGCTCATCTATGGCTAGATGCCCCTAGATGTTGCACTCAATTCTTGCCAATATTCAGAGCCTCGCAGATCAAGGAAAAACCTCTTTGGTAGTCTTTGATCTTGATTCCACCCTGTTCGATGTCAGTCCACGCCTGGAACGCATCCTGCTAGATTTTGCTGCCATTCCCTGGAATCAAATTCACTTTCCAGAACAAGTTCGACTCTTAAAAGACATTAAAACCCTGCGTTCGGACTGGGGCATTCAAGGGGCCCTCGTTCGCTCGGGACTTGATGGCCATCACATCGATTTTCAAGAGGCGGTTAAGAACTACTGGCAAAAAAGCTTTTTCTCTAATCACTACCTCCAGTTTGATAGTCCCTATGAAGGTGCCGTTGAGTTCGTCAATCAAGTGGCCAAACTAGGAGCGCAAATCGCTTACCTCACCGGACGTGATGTCGAGCGCATGGGCACAGGATCTTTGGAAGTTTTAAAGCAATGGGGTTTTCCCGTAAATGAAAAGGCCGAGTTGGTTCTAAAGCCCCACCGGAGTTTGGACGATGCGGAGTTTAAGACAAATTGGTTTGAAGTTGCCAATCGCAAAGATTATCAAAAAATATATTTTTTCGAAAACGAGCCCGTGAATCTGATTCACTTGGCGCAACGCCTGCCCACGGTTGAGCTCATCTTTTTTGAGAGCACCCATGCCGGAAAGGCCGTTCCACCCGAGGATATTCCCCGCATTATGAATTTCCTCCTAGCAAAACAGGAAGCCTGATGTTGTATCTAGTTGCCACTCCCATTGGAGACCCAAACGAAATTTCAGTAAGAGCTCTTGATATTTTAAGAGCAGCCGAGATCATCATTTGCGAAAGCACAAAAGAAGCTTCTAAACTTCTGCGCATTCACGGAATCAGCGGCAAAAAGTACGAAGTGCTGGATGAACACTCAACTCCTGCTGACAAAGCAGCTTTGGTCCCATTATGTGCCAACCACAATGTCGCCCTCGTAACAGACTGTGGAACTCCGGGATTTTGTGATCCGGGTGCTGACCTTGTCGACCTCTGCCGCAAAAAGAGTATCCCCGTAAAGTCTATCTTGGGTGCTTCAGCATTAATGGGGTTATTGTCTCTAAGCGGAAAACGCCTGGATGAATTTTTATTCCGCGGCTTCCTTCCTGCGGAAACAGAGTCCCGCGGACGCGCTTTGAAAGATCTCACAAAAGAACATCGCGCCATTATTATCATGGATACGCCCTATCGTTTGAAAAAGACCTTGAACGATATGAAAGAACACTTCAGCAACCGACGTTTTCTTTTAACGATAAATTTGTCCCAGGAAGACGAAACTATCTTAGAGGGTACGATCGATAAAATCATTTCAAGTCTGACTTTCGATAAAGCTGAGTTCATGCTTCTTATTTACCCGAAGTAGGCCTCTAGATGCTGATTCCTTTGCCGATAGACGAATTTATTCCAGCCATTCAGTCCGAAATTGAAGCAGGATCGAATTTAGTTATCACAGCGGCACCTGGGGCCGGAAAAACAACGCGACTGCCGCCAGCACTTTTAAAGGTCACCACAAAAAAAATTATCATTCTGGAGCCTCGCCGAATGGCCGCGATGGCAGCTGCTCACCGTATCGCAGAAGAACAGAATTGGACTCTGGGCAAAGAAGTCGGTTATCAAGTTCGCTTTGCCAATCAGTCTCAACCATCTACGCGCTTGGTTTTTATGACCGAGGCTTTGCTGGCCCGACAGATGATTGATGACCCCGAATTAAAGGACGTGGAATTAGTCATCCTCGACGAGTTCCATGAGCGATCTTTGCACGTCGACTTGGCCTTAGGACTCTTACGAGAGCTACAAGAACTAGGGCGCGATATAAAAATTCTAGTTATGTCCGCGACACTTGAGGCAGAAAAAATATCCAGCTATTTAGGTCAGTGCCCGATTATTCAGGTGCCCGGAAAACTTTTTGATATGGACGTTCGCTATCAAAAATCCTCGCAGCTCTTACAGACCTTTCCAGTATTTTTTGACAATCTAGCGCAGACAATTAAAGACGCCCAACTGAAAACGGCAAAGGATATCTTAGTCTTTTTGCCTGGAGTCGGCGAGATTGAACGCACCAAAGAAAAGATACTCGCCTGGAGTGAGACCAAAAATATCGACCTTGTGACCCTACATGGAAGTTTGAATATTGAGGACCAACGCATGGTTTTGAAAAAGGGGCCTCGACAACGAGTGATCCTATCGACCAATATCGCAGAGTCTTCGGTCACACTCGATGGCGTGAACACAGTCATCGACAGTGGGCTTGCTAAGAATATGAAACAAGACTACCGCACTGGTTTTTCTCGTCTTGAACTGGGCCGAATCAGTCTTTCTAGCGCGATTCAACGATCCGGTCGCTCGGCTCGTCAATTTCCAGGCACCAGCATTCGTCTTTGGAATAAAATGGATGAACTTTCATTTTCAAAAAGTGAAGTAGCCGAAATTCAACGAGTGGATCTTACGGAAAGTTTATTGTTTTTAGCAGCTCAAGGGGTTTCGGACTTTGATAAGTTTTTGTGGTTTGAAAGACCTTCGAACATCGCCATCCAAAAAGCACAGGATTACCTGATTTTGGCGGGAGCTCTGGATAAAAATTCTAAAATCACAGAATTGGGACGTGAAATTTTGTACTTTCCTCTGCCTGTGCGATTGGCGAATCTGATGTTAGTCGCTCTCGCAAGAGACTCCGCACTCTTGGGATCGGACCTAGCCGCAATCCTGCAAGAGCGAGATCTCTTGCGAAGAGACGCCTCATCTCATTTTTTAGGAGACAACACTGAATCAGACTTGTTGGTGCGCGTGGATTTACTTCAGCAGTTTAGAAAGCAAGGGCGTGCCCCGAAAGAAGCCTCGTTTGGCGCCTTGCAAACGGTGGATCAATCGGCCAAACAAATTGCTTCGCTCGCCGCAAAAATGAAAATGTCAAAGTCTCTTGGCTCAACTTCTGCCTCCACCTTAAGTATCGACGAAGAAATTAAGATTCTGTTGCTAAAGGCCTATCCAGATCGCCTTTGTCGCCGCAGAAGTCAAAGCGATCGAGCCCTGATGGTCGGGGGCCGTGGCGTAAAACTGCACAAAGATTCGTTGGTCAAAACCTCCGAGTTTTTTGTCGCCCTTAACGGTGTCGAAAGCGGTGGTGGGAATGATTCAGAAACTCAAGTCAGCCTGGCTTGTGGTTTTAACAAAGACTTTGTACTGACTCAATTTAAAAACGAGATTCAAAAAATTCAAGATGTGACATTCCTCGAAGACAAAGGTCAGTTTTTTAAGCGCGAGTTTAAATCTCTCTATGGATTGCCGCTCGAGGAAGCGAGCCTCGTGCCCGCATCCCCGCAAGAGGCGGCAGAAAAGTTACCCCAGATTCTTTTAGAAAAGTGGGACCTTCTGCTCAAAAATAACGAACATCTGGCCTCTTGGTGGAAACGCTTGGAGTTCCTAAAGCGTCATGAACAAGAACTGGATTTCAAAGTTTCCGATTTGAATTTAGAAAACTTAAAACTAGAAGCTCTTTCACAGGCCAGCCTAGGTGAAACGAAAATGAGCGCCCTGTTTGAAAAGGACCTGACGTTCTTTTTTGAAACGGTCTTTCCACAGGACTTGATCCGTACGCTGAATCAAGAACTACCCGATCGCCTGCAAGTTCCAAGTGGCAGCAAGATTGCTGTTCAGTATCCTCCGGATAAAAATCCTTACTTAGAGGTTCGTATTCAAGAAGTCTTTGGCTGGGAAAAAACGCCTACAGTTTTGTTCAAAAGAATCCCGGTGACCCTGCATTTGTTGGGACCTAACTTTAGGCCCGTTCAAGTGACATCAAGCTTAGAAAGTTTTTGGCAAAATGCCTATACAGAGGTTCGCAAAGAACTGCGCCTTCGTTATCCCAAGCATCAATGGCCCGAGGATCCACGAGATGGCGTCGCCGAAGCCAAAGGCCGACGCCGCCAATAAGTAATCAGTGCAATGCCAAGGTCCATCATGATCCGACACTTACTGAACTTAACCGCTTTACAAAAGCAGACGCTTCATTTGAGATTTCCGGCACTTTTTTTATTTATTTTGAGATCAAAGGTAGCCACACTTCTTGAGGTGGCAATGATTCTTACATGAAGCCTATACTTGGTTATAAGATGAGATCGGAACGGTTCAACTTGTAGGTGCATGACCTTTAACGTTTGCCAGAATAGGCAAGCCATCACTGAAGGAATTCCAAAACTTTAAGCCGCCTTCTTCAGTAACGAGTCCTCAGACTCACCGTCCGCCAAGGTAAAATAGGACACGTGTATCTGCGAGGGATCCGCAGCAATGCGCTTTAAAAAATCGTCCATGGGGGCCTCGTCTTTATCCAGAACGAGCACCTCTTCCAAAATTTCCAGTGGCTCTTTAGTTTTTGAAGATGTCACTTACCACTCCCTATGTTCTAAATTTGTCAGCGCCAGAACCCGCATCACTCACTTATAGTTTATTGCAGTTGTGAAATGTTTTAAAGAATTGCCTATGTGTCATACACTGTAATCTCATTACAATCTTCAGGCTCGCCCCTGTTCGAATTGATTGTCCTCTCTTGTTCCATCTTGATACTCCACGATTCAAAACGAGACAGCCTGTTTGTACAAAGAAAAGGCGTTTTTATGAGTTTCATCAACATCCGGCATCGTTTAAATCGAGGCGTTTTTCCTGTGCGCTTCATATAACTTCCTTATAAAAAGTTCGCTCAAGGTAAAAGATCCATACCTACTTGAAAAGATACTCGACTCAAAACGAACTAAATGAAAGCTTGCCGCAATCCCCTTGGAAAACAAATGAGACTGCAAACAAATTGAGAACGGAGTTTGCCAAGAGAGTTCTTTATTTGTTAGAACCCGCCCATCCGTCGAAGGGATTTATTGTGAAATTTTCTTTAGCTATCGCCCTCGTTTTTTTCTCAGTTTTTTCCGGAGTTTTGTCTAGCTCCGTCGCCCAAGCTCGCAACCGCACTCTTTTAAATTGCTCAGCTGCCGACCAAATTGATTTTCAATTTCTGAAAGTTTTAGAAACGCCCACTTCGCATAAAGAAGAAACTCTAGAACTGGTGCTTATGACCCGTGAGGGAGCAGAAACCAAATTCGAAATCACGACCGAAGATTATGGCCAAGGCTGGATTCCTTTGCCTGATATCGAAGGCTTCGAGCGTAATTTGATTCGGCAGGAAAATGGCTGGGAGATCTTTACGATGATTGGTAAAGAGAATGTCTTTGCCCCGGCTCGTTGTTCTGAAAGTATGTTTTAAGAAAATTTTTAAAAGATAAAAAAAGAGAGCGGTGTTTGCCGCCCTCTTTTCCCTTTACCAACCCGTTAATCGACGGCGACGTTGTCTCTTCCGAACGGGAGCGTCTTTTCCAGGACTCCCATCCTGATGTGATGTCGAAGTTGGCGCCGTCTGAGTTGTTTCTGTCTGTTTCATAGCCGAACTCCTTTCTGCTAGATTAAGAACTCTAAGAGTTTCGCACAGGGGCTACGCGTCAATCGACCAAATTTACATTAGATTTAGGTCATGAAAACCACCTGAGATCTGGATACATGAGGCTCGATATAGCGAAGATAGAGCACAACTCAGAGCTACTGCGTTATGATAGATGGCTGACTTAGGTCGGGGGAAGGGGAAGCGAGGGACTACTTCTCTGAACAGCTGCTATCGGTGATTTTGTTGGCGTGGCCATCCGTGAGCTGCCTTTCTGAAGCTCATCGTGCGCTTCAGAGCAAAGTACGCTTTTTTCGGCGGTATCCAACCCTACCAAAGAGTTCTGAGAGCACCCTCTCAGAACTGCCGTTTGAGCAGGGGATCTCAAACGAAGAAAAGCCCGCTCGAAAACGGAGTGGCAAGAATTTCCGGAATTAAGCGTGTGGAGTCTTCAGCTGCCCAATCGGACCAATAATCGTCCCATGAGCCGGAACATCTTTTAAAACCACGGCGTTCGCACCAATCCGCGCGCCCTCACCGATAGTAATAGGCCCGAGAACCTTCGCTCCGGTTCCAATCATCACCTTATTTTCGACTGTCGGATGGCGCTTTACAGGGTCGAATTTAACTCCCCCCAAGGTCACACCATGAAAAATAATGCAATCGTCACCGATAACTGCCGTCTCGCCAATCACCACACCCATGCCATGATCGATAACCAAGCGACAGCCGATTTTGGCGCCGGGATGAATTTCAATTCCTGTCATAAGCCGCGAAATCTCAGCTAAAAATCGCGCCAGAAAATAAAAGTGAGCCTTGTAAAGAGCATGAGCCATGCGATGAAACATCAAAGCCTTTGGACCCGGATAAAGCAGAGCAATCTCCAGCAATGATTTTGCGGCTGGATCGTAACTGCGATAGGTTCTTAAGAACTCTAATAGACCTTCAATCATTTCAATTTCTCGTTCATATCATCCAGCATAAAATAGCGATCAAAGAGCTCGCTATAACGAGACCACTTTTCGCCACTGCCTCGCTCGGAATCAATGATCCCCTTCACTGTCGCCACTTTGCTGTCCAAATCATCGATCATCGCCACAATCAGGGCCTCTAAAAACTTGGGCCTTTTCGGAGATCCATATTCCAAACGTCCATGATGACTTAAGATGATATGCTTGCAGATGTCCCGCAACTCTTGAGTGAATCCCAAAATGCGCGCAGATTTTTTATCCACCAGCTCACATGCGATTTCCATATGCCCTAACAAACGCCCGCGGTCGGTGTAGGAAGTCCCGTGATCGTAAGACAGCTCCCATACTTTTCCGATATCGTGAAAGATACCGCCAAAAAGTAAAAGATCCCTATTCAGGAACGGATAATGAGTCCCCATGAAATCCATAATTTTTGAAATCGAAACAATATGTTCTAACAAGCCCCCCACCCACGCGTGGTGAATGGATTTAGCTGCAGGCGCTCGCATAATCAGCGGTCGCATCTCGGGATCTTCAAGAGTGTCTAAAACCAATTGACGAAGATGATCATTTTTCATCGTGCGAACCATTTGCGTTAGTTCCGTCATCATGTCATTCACGTTTTTAGAACTCTGAGGAATAAAATCTTCCATATTCACCGTTGATGCTTCAATGCGCTCCAAACGATGAATGATCAACTGCTTGCGGTTCTGAAAAAGTTGAATTTGTCCTTTGATTCGTAAGACATCCCCAACTTCAAACTCCTTGGAGAGTTCTTCAACCCGGTCCCAAAGGCGACCTTCGATACCACCCGTCGCATCCCCTAGACTGAGAACCATAAAAGGGCGGCCATTTTTACCGACTGCCACATTTTTGTCTTTCACTAGCAATAATATATCGACGGCATCTTTGTCTTGGAGAGCCTTAACATTTTGTTGTTCCACTTAAGGCTCCTTGCAAAAAAGATGAGTGTGTTTCGAGTCAATGAAGGAAACTTGAGCTAAATAAACCGTGTGGTCTTGCAAGCTGGAAAAAAGAAAGTTTCCCCCTAAGACACTGGTGTAACGTTCTCGTACCGTGTTGACCTTAATTCCCGTACTCGACATCGCCTTTAAAAAGCTATCGGTAATGTCAAAATACTGATTACAGCCAGCCCCAAATACTTGTTCACCTAATCGACGTTTACGAGTCTTGCTGACAAAAAGCACTTTCTTCTGAGTACCATTCTCGAACTCAGGAAAATCGAACTCAACATAAAAACTGCCCTTGGCTTCGGTAATGAAATCCGCCAAGTCGATTTGACCACCACCTCTTTCAAAGTGAATGGTCACACTGCCGTCTTTGACAACGCCTGGGTTTTTTTCTTTTATCGTCACAGAGACTTTTGAAAACACCAATGCCTTCGCGGCACCGCCGACTGCAGAACCGTGCCCAGAGCTGTCATCTCCATGCTCAGCAGCCGAATAATCCAGTACCGAATATGCTTTTGTAGGAATGCGAATATCCGGCGGAAAGTCTTCGACTCTAAGAACTCGACCCGAAGTACTCTCTGAGACTTCATGTTTAGAACAAGATAAAACAGATAGGCCGAGAATAAGAATCAACACACCCGAAAAAGGCTTCATCTATTCAGCCTCCATCTTGTCGCGCAGCTCCAGCAGAGGAAGATAGTTGTCCTCCGCTTGCAGGCCCGCTCTGACATAGTCATAGGCTAAAGCTCTTTCATTTCGCCGGAACACAACTGTTGCCAAACCAAACAGAGCTTCAACATTGCGTTGGTCTTTACTATAGAGAGCCGTAAATGCCGCCTGTGCGCATTTCCAATCCTGAGTCGCCACGCAAATTTGCCCCATCAGCTGGTCCCGCAAAGGCAACGAGTCTAATGACTTAAGCTTCAAAATTGTCATAGCCTCTGGATACATGCCCATCTTTGTCAAATAACTGGCCTGACTGGATAATACAAACGAATCACCTGGGGCTTCCGTTTGTGCCTCTTGCAACAATTTTTGCGCTTCCCCATCGCGGTTCACCTCTAAGAGGCAAATGGCACGTAAAGATTTTAAGTGCGCTGTCGGAGTTTGCTTCATGTAAAGCTCTCCGCAGTATTTTTCTAAGTAATCCCACTGAGAGAAACGCCAGTCGATAAAAATCGGATGAACATAGGAGCTTGCCTGTCCAGGCTGTTCGTTCAGGAACAATGAAAGCGCCTGAGAAAATCCGTCCATATCTTTGCGTTCATTTTGTATGTAAGCTAAGAATAGCGACAGCTCTTGGCGCAAATGTCCCGATCGACTGATAGAGAACTTCAGATCTTGTACCAAGCGCGACAGAGAACTCCAGTCACCCGATACCTTGGCACTTTCCACTGACGCCATCGCTCGTCCGAGTATCGCGAAACTGGATGTGCTATTCTTGCGATAGATTTCATCAAAGGCAGTTTTCGCCTTTTCGTAATTGCCTTTTTTAAGTTCTATAATGGCGAGGTCCAATTGACCTGAAAGATTTGCCGGGTCATGCCCCATAGCCTTCTGTAAGGTGTCTTCAGCCTTTTTCAGATCGCCGTCCATCATATAAGAAACCGCAATACCTAAATAGGCCTCCACCAAAGCGGCGCGAGGAGCCGATTCATTTATCAGAGCCTTTTCAAGTATACGACGACCTGCCAAGGTCTGGCGATCTTCAGAGATCAAAACTGGAGCCATCTGAATTTGTATTTCAAGATCTGGAGCCTGCATCATCAAAGCTTTTGAATAGTACTGCATGGCTCTATCGTAAATCCCTAAACTTTTATAGCGCAGGGCTTGGTGAATTAAATCGGAAAATCCTAGGTTTCGATTTTTTTCTCGTTGCGTGAAAATTCCAAAAACAACCAAGGCAAAAATCACCACAAGACCGCTCGTCACCCAACGCCAGAATTTAGATTTTTTCTCTAGCTCTTCACGGACCCGGCGATCCCCACTGACACCATAGGAACGAGCCGAACCCGAGCCGACGGAACGCTCTTTAGAGTGAGTGACATCTTTATATGGCGTCGGGAATTCCTTGCGATCAAAAAAAGGCGTGGGCGTCAACTCGTCTTGAATATTGACTTCAGCCGTCTTCGTGAAGGACCCCGATGTCATGGACTGAGTCATAGTTTTATCTGACATCGTATCCAATTCGTCTCGGATATTTCTGACGATATCTAGAAATATTTTATTTTCTCGAACATAGCTCCAACGACCCGATGGCTGACGAATTTCGTCAATAATTGAAACTTGTTTGGACCTTAAGAGTGCGGTGACTTCCTCAACAGTGAAAGGTCCCAGAATCCGAGTGGAAGATCTTACCAGCCAATTCTTTTCTGGATTACCCTGCTCTGTGCTCATAAAGTTAGAATGACGCTTTCGTCAGTATCATCTTGATATCGTCATTGGTGAGGAAGAGACCGGCGCCGAGATATCCCGATTGCGCGTCGTTGTTATTCAAAGCATCACTGATTCCCCCAGTGACGTAAAGACCACGATAGAAACTATACGAAACCGACGCACGCAAATTGGTGCGAGTAAAGTCGAAGGCCTCTGCTGTGAACTTGAGGCGGCGACGGAAAAAGTGATAATCAATTCCAAAACCGCCACCATTTTCGATCAGACCACCTTTAAGAGTAAAATCCCAAAAGTTTTTCGCGAAAAGCACCGTGAACTTAATTTTATTCGAGTAGGTCCTGACCTCAGTGATATCGGTGGTGGTTGATCCCGTCGTTTGTGTACGTGTGGTCTCTACCACGCCGGCAGGGTCGTCAACGACCGCGAGATAGTAATAACGATCTAAGCCTGGCTGAACTTGAACACCGATATATGACTTCCAACTGGCAACTTCCCCCAGATATTCCGTTCTAAAATCAAAGGCCGTTTGAATTTTTGTCGCCGTGTTAACGAGATCATTTACACCTTCGATGGCGTTACTTAAGCTTTCAGCAGTTTGCTCATCGCTAACAAGCTTTCCAATAGCACCTTCTCCATTTTTGATCTTGGAGGTGATATCATCTAAGTTGTCCACAGTGTGAGCCAGCTTCTTCCAAGTTTCCTTGAGACCTGTTTCACTTTTGTCGTTCATGACTTCCTCAAGAGAACTCGTGATGCCGTGGATTTGATCGACAATGTCGCCAAGTTTGTCTTTGTTTTGAGTGGTCACTTGAGCCAAATCAGCAGTCAATATCTCAATGTTTTGAACGATACGTCCCAAGACGTGTTTGCGCGTGCCGTCGTCACTGGTCGCCTCTTCAAGGTTACGAGCCACGACTTTCAACGACGAGGCCACCTCAGAAACTTCACTCATAAGATT
>JBBKWD010000223.1:0-12458 GCA_037968775.1 Bdellovibrio sp. | reverse complement strand
GACCAGACCTGCTTGAAACTTTTCTTCAATGTGCTCTAAGTTACCGAAATAACTCATGAGCACCTCGCGTCCAAGACTCACCGCTTTGATGGCTTGACCTAAGACTTGCTTCCAATCCCTTGATTCTAGGCTATTCTGCACAACTTCCCCTTTGGCCAGGACCCTCAGATTATTGACCAGGTCCGCGACTTAAAGCTACCATAAGAGGAGGGTCAAAGGAAGGACCCGAAACTTAAGCAATGAGCGAGTTTAAACATGAGGATTGAAAAAATGGCTACAAAATCGGACGCGGTCGTCAAATTGGTATTTGTCTTCTTTATTACACTCTTGTCTTTTTCCATCGGAACATTCGTGGGCAAAAAGTATAGTGATAATCAACACCAATTGGCAGCTCTTGAACCTCAGAAAGCAAATGAAGGCGCGCATCGTGAAGTCGCTTCTGTTCATGAAGAAGGTGAACAAAGAACTGGCGCCATGACCGACGAAGAGATCGCAAAACTTGCTGAAGAATTCGTTGCTGATGAAACTGAAGCCATTGCGGCGGATGCTCATGACTCTCATGCAGCTCCGACACATGGAGAGCCAGCACACGGCAAAAAGGCGCACTCTGCAAATACAGCTCACCCACCAGCTCCGATTCCGGGCGGCCATGCCGTGAAGCCAGATGCGAAATCTGAAGCTCACAATCCTCGTCCTGGTAAAAACGCTCCACATATCACGAATGCAGAGCCATCAAAAACAGCGCAAGATCTTGCAGCTGGGCACGCTCCTGAAATGACGGCAACTGCAAAGAAAACCCCCGCTAAAACTGAAACGCGTGTTCCGACCTCTTTACCAAAAGATGTCGCTCAATACTCAGTAGGAAAGTTCACTGTTCAAGTTGCTTCTTACCCTGAAGAATCTGTCGCCCAAAAAATGGCCTCAGATCTTAAGGACAAAGGCTACAGTGCCTTTTATATTCCTGCCAATATTAAGGGGAAGACTTACTACCGCGTCAGCGTGGGCCAGTTCGCAACCCAAAAAGAAGCACAAGCTTATCGCTCTGAGTTTATGGGCAAAGCTAAAATGACTTCTGCCATTGTTCAAAAAATTACTGAGTAACTTAAAGGGACAGAATCAGTCCCAAGCGAAGGACCCCACTCCAGGTGGGGTTCGAATCAAAGTCGGGTGCAGTGAGTGCCCGCCCTTCCAAAGATCCCATAAATCCAAACGTCTTATTTAAATAAACTTTTACCTCAGCCCCCAAGGCCAAGCCCGACATCCATTTCACACCACTCGAGTCATTCCGTACTGTCCCTGAAAGACTGGTCAGAACTTCTTCTTGATATCCCCCCAGTCCCAATCCACCAAAAAAAGAGTAGCCCCATTGCTCGGTTTGGCTCCTAAGAAAGTGCCACTGCCCCCAAGCAACTGCCTCTTGAAATTTACGTTCGGTGGAGAGTGTGGCGTTTCCAGAGTTTTCTGTGAAGCTCGAGTATTCAACTAAAAAACTCCAGGCGACCTTTTGCAACCCGAGGGCATAATTCCAGGAATTGCGCCCGACCCACTCAAGGCTTGTATTCTGTTCGTAGCGAACCTCGGAACCTATTGGGAAAACTTGAAGCTCCAACTTCTCAGCTGGTGCCTCTAAACCTTGCGCAAATGCCGCGGAGGAGCACATGAACGAAAACATAACACTAACAAGCAAAAAAATACCGCGCATTATTTAGCTTTCTCGAGTGCAAAGATTTCTTGATTTTTTTGGCATGAATATTTTTTAAGACCAGTGGATTCCGCAAGAGATTGATTCAACCAAACACACTCGTCTTCCGTCAGCGAATCCACTGATTGCGCCAATTTAGTTAAGATTTGCTCGGGGCCGATGTCGGCAGCTTTCAACTGAGGAAGTAGTTTTATAAGGGCTTTACCCACAATGTGGCGTGCTGTAATTGTAGTTACATCGCGGCTTTTCTGAATAGTCTCAGAAAACACTTTGAGCGTTCGAGACGCCATCGTCCCTAAACCATAAGCATATCCGCTGAGGTAAAAATAGAACTCCTGCTTTTGTTCAAAGCTCTCTTTAGCATTAACAATTTCGTTCAACACGGTTTCTTGTGTCGGCAAAGCATAGACTCCAAAACCAGATGACTTTACGTTCATGGACCGACCCGTTTCACGCGGTAAAGAGCTCACGATAAAATCAGGATCACCAGTGTACATCCAACCCCAAAAGTCAGCGAAGCCTTCATTAAGGCCTTTAAAATAGGTAATCAATGTGAGCTCTTCATCGGTAAAAGTTCTTTCAGGCGATTCAACTAAAAGAGAGCCTCTCGCTGCTGTTTGTTTTTCAGTAAAAAGGCTCTTGTCTTCATGCAGACTGGCCGTAAGCTCTCTAAATCCAGGAACCAATTTATAAAACAATGAGTGAAAGTGCTCGTGAGCTAAAATGCCACCGTTAACAGGAATGGGTAGATGTTTCTCCGTGTACATCATCAGCAACACAGCATCGGCATCACCATTGTACTGGGCGTTGTTTTGACCGCCGCCACCTTGAACACGAACGGAAATTCCAATATCACGAGGCCAAGTGTTCACGCCAGCAGCACCCAAAGAATCATCCAAAGCCGCCAACCGTTGAGTGTGCGCATAAACAGCCACCATCTGCTGAGTCAAATCGTCTTTAGGAACATAAGTGCCTTCGGAATTACGAATAAATCGGGCCTTCGGTGCAAAACCACTCAACTTGCCATCGACGATCCCTGGGGAAACAAAAAAGTTCACAAAGCGACCGGCGAGAGATTGCAGGTCTTTGACTCCCAAGAGTTCCACTTTTTCAAGGCCGTACACGCCACCTTCTTGGGGCATAGGTGATAAAAAGGTCGATCCCTCTGCAGGCGCAGATGAGTCCAACGAACTGCCACATGAAATGAGGCAGAACGTAGAGCTGACACAGAGGATGATTCGACTAAAAACACGCTTCACAAACGCCTCTTCACACACTATAAAGGGGGAACCCAAAAGGGGTCTCGACTATATGCGTTATAGTTGTAGTCATGATAGGGCAGAAACTCAATCTCTACTTGGTTAGCCGCAAAGTTTATAGGCCCCACCAAAGTTTCGACAGTAAACTCAAGGAAGACATGGATATACTTGATTTTGTTACAAAAAATCTAAACCCTGCGCAAAAAGATGCCGTCGAAACTATGGCAGGTCCGCTGTTAATATTGGCAGGTGCAGGCTCTGGAAAAACCCGTGTTTTGACCCATCGAATGGCCAATATGATCGGCCAAGGGGCTGCGGGGCCTGACGAAATTTTGTGTGTGACCTTTACGAATAAGGCCGCCAAGGAAATGGAACACCGAATTTACGGTGTTCTGGCCGATATGCAAATTCACGTTCAAAACCAACTTTGGGTGAACACCTTCCATAGCTTTTGTGTGCGCGTTTTAAGACAACATGTAACTTTATTGGACTATAAGCCGTTTTTTGGAATCTATGATTCATCCGACCAGTTGTCGCAGATTAAAAAAGTCATGAATGTTTTAAACATCAACGACAAGATGTACCCGGCAAAGAACTTTCAAAGCCGTATCAGCAGTGCGAAAATGTTAGGTCTGACTCCAGATGCGTTTGAGAAAAATGCCAAACGTCTGATGGATGAAAAAACGGTCCAAGTTTACAAAGCTTATGAAATCGAAATGAAAAAAGCCAACTCGTTGGACTTTGATGATTTGCTTTTAAAAACTTACGAGCTTTTCCGCATGTATCCCGACGTGCTTAAAATGTATCAAGATAAATTCCGATTTATCATGGTGGATGAGTATCAGGATACAAATCACATTCAGTATCTCATTGTGCAAATGTTGGCCAAAGCCCATCGCAACCTGTGCGTAGTCGGTGATGAGGATCAGTCGATTTACAGCTGGCGCGGCGCTGACATCAAAAACATTTTGGACTTTGAAAAAGACTTCCCTGAAGCCAAAGTCATTAAGCTTGAAGAAAACTATCGCTCTTCCGGAAACATCGTAAGTGCAGCGACGGCAGTCATTAAAAATAATTCTCAACGGAAAGATAAAACTCTTTTCACCTCGAATCCAGATGGGGATTTGATTCAGGCACGCGAAGAACGAAACGAGTACGACGAAGCTCGTTTTGTTGCTAAAACTGTTCAAAGCATGATGAATGAGGGCGAAGGTTCTTATAACGATTACGCCGTTTTTTATCGCACAAATGCTCAGTCTCGTGTGCTTGAGGAACAGTTGCGCACACACACGATACCTTATCGCCTCATCGGCGGCGTGCGCTTTTATGAGCGTATGGAAGTAAAAGATATTCTGTCTTACATGAAGCTTGCCGTGAATTCGGCTGACGACATGGCCCTTAAGCGCGTGATCAATGTTCCGGCGCGAGGCATCGGCAAGACAACCATCGAAAAACTGGAAGAGTTTGGTTATCAACATGGACTGAGCCTTTATCAGGCTGGCCATAAAGCCGTCTTAGACAGAGTCTTCAATGCGGGCACCACTGGAAAGTTGCGAAACTTCCTGACCCTCGTGGATGAACTGCAACGCCAAACAGTTGAATTTAAGATTTCAGAATTTTACCATATCGTTTTAGATCGCACGGGCTATTTGATGGCCTTAAAGAAAGACGAATCACCTGAAGCACAAGCACGAGTACAAAACTTAGAAGAACTCGACAATGCCATTGCCCAGTTCGTGCGCGAGCGCGGCGAAGAAGCGTCCCTGGTGAGTTATTTAGAAGAGATGGCCCTGGTCAATGATGTGGATGCTTTGAATCAAGATCAAAATTGTGTGACCTTGATGACCTTGCATATCTCTAAAGGACTTGAGTTCCCCTATGTCTTTGTTGTCGGCCTGGAAGAAAACTTATTCCCCAGCGCTCGGGCAGCGAACAGTGAGAACGAACAAGATATCGAAGAGGAGCGTCGTCTAGCCTATGTGGGCATGACACGTGCCCGACAAAAATTGTGGCTGACTTATACAAAAATGCGACGTGTGTGGGGGCAGGAACAATTCAATCCGCCTTCTCGTTTTTTAGGCGAAATCCCAAAGGAATTTGTAAAATTCCAAAGTGCCGTTGAAGCCCCACGCTTTATGACCCGTTATGGTGGGGACTCTGCAACTGACCGCAATAAAATGCGCGATCCGCACGACATGGACTACCAAGAGTTTCCCGATTACGACGACGGTGATTCTGAGCCGGGATCAAACTACTCAAAAGGCATGCGAGTTCGTCATCCAACTTTTGGTGCTGGGACCGTCTATGCAACTGAAGGTTCCGGTGAGAACCTTAAGGTCAGTGTCATGTTTATGGATAAAACCATTAAAAAATTCGTCGTTAAATATGCGCGTTTGGAACGATTCTAATACGCGCCCTCTTTGAGACACTGGAAGCATGCAGAACGTCAATTATCTAAGGTTGACTCATCTTTGTTAAAGCACAAAAATTTGTTCATTAACAAAAGGAGCTTTCCACCATGACAAAATTGACTCTAATAGGCCTTGCCGTCACACTTTTAGCGTTCGCCTCCCCTGCATTTGCAACTTCCAATACAACACCGGGAACTCAGGTTGCGAACCAATCTTATCGCGCTGATAGAACTTATTCTTCTGCGAATTCTTTTTCATTCGGTGGCAGCTTCGAGCATGAGATCACAACGAATTTGACTGAGGGCGGTTTCTTCTCTGGAAAACGAAGTAAGAATGGCGACTCTGGAACCATTGTTGCCTTTGGAGCCTCCTACCTTCAGTTTCTCAAAGAGAAAATTCAAATTGGGGGCGAAGGTCGCCTTGTGTCTAACTCATTCGACTCAAGCACCATCATCGATGCCATCGGTGTTTTGGCTTACAATTTAGATAATGATCTAAAGAATTCGATATTCGGTAAAGCAGGCGTGGGAATCTATTCGGTTCCAAAAACCACTGGCAGTGGGTATGACTCGCAATTCGGTTTTTTCTTGGGTGCTGGAAAACGTTTCACTTGGTTGAGCAATGTCTCTTACACGCCTGAGCTTCGCCTAACTAAAAGAGGCGACATCGACATGCAAGTTGATATTGCGTTCTTGAACTTCTCGATTTTCTGGAACTAAGTCCGTATTTGTGGGAAAGAATTCACTGAATCTTTCCCACTTCTCTTTCATTGCCACTATTTTCTTCCCCGCCCCCCTGTGACCTTGATAGCCTTTAAGGCATGACGACACTTAAAAGTTTGAGCCTTATTCTTTCGATCTGCTTTTCATTTTCTGCCTTGGCCCTGACGCATTCCCCTCTCCGCGCCAAAGAAATTCGCGAAGACGATATCACCTTTCGCTACACCTCCAGTGACGGCACTTTCGATTTATCTTGTGCCCATGTATTTGATGAACCGAAGTTGAACGATTGGGACGTATGGTGTGGCAAAGGAACCAAGTTGCTGCGCCAATTTCGTGTGCACCTTTTAATTCGCGAACTTGAAAATAGAGCGGCCCAAAAGTCAGCCTATGAGGTTTTGTATTGGGTGATTGATCGCAATCAACCTTCTGCAAAAATGTTTTCGTCGACTTCGACTTGGCTGCAGTTCAATAATCTTTCGGACTTACAGGTGATGTCTTTCAGTCAAGGGATTGAAAATGACTACGCTTATCTGACTGTGCAGTACAAACCCCGCCGTTAATTCTGTGTATTTCAAACTGGCTTAGAACTTGAAAGTTCTTCCTTTTTAGATAAAGGAGCCAGTCATGACCATCAAAAATATTCTTCTCTTCGGCCTCATTTCGATTTCAGGTGCGGCCTTCGCCGGTGACCTTGCGGAAAATGGGCTCACTGTCGAAACTATTGCCAATTCGGGTGCTTCACTAAAGTGCGTCACTTTAATTGATGGCAAAACTGTTCAAAAAGGAATCGTTCCTCTGGTTCCGCAACTTGGTGACGAGAATAATGCTGAGTTCGCTGTCCTCCATCAAGACGAGGGCCTCGAGATCAATGTTTTCACCCGCCCACTAGAAATCGTGATTGGCGAAATTGAAAATGGCTACGTAAAGACCTTTCATGAAAATTCGATGCTCGACAAACTTCAACAGTACGTTTTAAGTGGTGGCGGAAAAAGTGTTTCGATTCGAAAAGCTATTAACAGTCGAGTTGTCCATGTTCGATGTACGGCATCTTAAGTATCGAATTTGCAGCGCTCGCTGAACGCTAGAATTCACTATTACTTAATTTTTTAGTGAGCTTTCAAATTTTGGAGTGTCTATGAAAAACTCAGTTCTCATAATCGGTCTCTTATTAAGTTGGCACCTCGCCGATGCCAAAACGATTCTCGTATCCGATATCGATGACACGATTAAAAATGCTCATATTCTAGATAAAAGTGAATCGGCTCGCAATGCCTTTGACGTCAGTAATCTGGTGTTAGGAATGGGGTGGGCCTATCAGTCACTTGCAGAAACAGATCCTTCGATCAAATTTTTTTACCTTTCCAATGCGCCACGATTTTTGATGGCAAAATCACATCAAAAATTCCTAGCCACGCATGCCTTTCCAAGTGGCCCGCTTTTTTTGCGTGCGAGTCTTTTTGAAAAAGAGCATAAAATTAAAATGTTACGAACGCTGATACAGCTTGAAAGACCAAACACCATCATTCTAGTTGGTGATAACGGTGAACGCGACATACCCATTTACAACCAGGCTCGGATTGAGTTTCCGCAGGTGCAATTCGTGACCTTTATACGCATGGCCTATTTCACCCAAAGCACTGAAGAATCGGGTGTCGCCCTTATGGACCAGCAAACTGGCTTTGCAACATCCTTTGAGCTGTTTTCGAAATGGAATCAATTAGGACTTATCAACAAGGACCAATTGCGCAGCTTTGTGGAGGCCTTTAAAGCTTCCCTTGAGGCCGAAGACGGCACAGGCGAAGGTGGCCGCCCTATGATATTCCCAGAGTGGCTGGATTGCCGTGATGTGACCCTCGAGGACAGCTTATCAGATTCATTCCCGCCTGCTTTGCATCGCGATGCCCGAATCACTCAGGTGATGATCGAAAATCGCTGCTCTGTGCCTGGAAGCGAAAACTAAATTTGAAAAGTTTTACTAGATTTTAAAGCCTGCCATTCCTCTTGATAGAGGTCGATAGCGGGCTTTTTAATTTTGTCTGCCGTTGGACTTATATACTGGGCTTCAACGCCGTCCCAGCCTACAAATTCTCGCACCTGATCTTTTTGTTGCACTTGAAAATCAGGTACAAAATAAGCTTTACCGCCGCCATTGGGAATATCGACTGAAAAATTGGGCATAGCCAATCCCGAAAGATGACCCCACAGCTCTTTCTGAATCGCAAGGCTGTCTTCGACTGAAGTTCGCAAGTGATCCGTTCCAATGGATGGATCGCACTGAAACATATAATATGGCTTCACACGCAGATACAGCAGACGTCTGTTCAGAGCTTGCACAATCACTGGATGATTGTTGATACCGTTTAGCAAAACCATTTGATTCATCACGGGGATCCCGTTATCTACAAATTTATCGAGGGCTTCAGCGGCTTCGGCTGTGATCTCATCTGGATGATTAAAGTGACTCATCAAAAAAACGGGCTTGTGCTTTTTTAGAATTTTCACCAGATCATCTGTGACTCGCATCGGGCATACTGTCGGCATGCGCGTTCCGACGCGAATGATTTCGATATGCTCGATTTGCCGCAGATCCGTGAGAACTCGATCCAACTGGACGTCACTCACTGTCAGTGGATCCCCGCCTGACAGAATCACCTCGCGAATACCTGGGTGATTTTTTATATACTTGATCGCCTCATCGTATTCTTCAGAGCGAATCAAGGCTTGGTCTTGACCCGTAAAGTGTTTGCGCGTGCAAAAGCGGCAGTAAACGCTGCAAATATCAGTAATCAAAAAAAGCACACGATCTGAATAGCGGTGAATGACTCTGGAGGTGGGGTTGTTGTTCTTTTCCCCCAATGGATCCAGCATGGCCTGAGTACCTTCTGAAAGCTCCAGCTTATGCGGCATCAAGATCTGACGAATGGCTTCGCTTGGAAGGTTTGCTAGCTGCGCATAATAAGGCGTCGTGCGAATATTAAAAAGCTCTTTACCTGCGACGAAGGCTTCCCGCTCATCCGCGCTCAAAGTGAAATGACGTTCAAAATCAGCTTGCGACTTGAGGGATTGGCGCAGCTGCCAGGTCCAACTGTTCCAATCAGAGGACTCTATAGATTCAGGCTTAGGGGCTGCTGGGAAATGAAACTTCATGGGGCCCTTATCTAGGAATTTCGGCAAATTTGCAATCCGCGAGGTGCCGGAAAGTGGCTCTATTGAGGGTTTTCGGAAAGTGTCGCCGGTGCCAATGCAAGTATCTGTTTTTAAATGGTTTTTCTGCCATATCAGTATGGGGCACCAGAAGTTCAACAACTGTCTAAATTGAATTTTACATTCTCAAAATGAGAAGCCTTTGAGTTTCTAGCTAGTTAGCTCCTCTGGCACGAGGACCTCCAACTGGCTCGGCCCTCGCAAAATAGAAGGTTGAGTTAGAAGTTTGAACTATAGGGTCTCGGAGACCCTTTACTAGGAGGATTTATGAAAAGGCTAACGGTTTTACAACAGAAGTGGGCCCTAACATCGGCGCTAGTTGCTGCATTAGGTGTCAATATGTCTATGAACTCTTATCAGGTGGGCGCTTCTTCAACTTCGGTTGTTGAGATGGCGTCGACTGTTAAAGAGGTGGGTCTCACAATCAACGAGAAACTTATTACATCAGATGGTGTGTTTGTTGTCTCAATGACTAGCACTAAAGACAATAAAACCCATGCCCTCATGAGTCCTCAGCAAACAGAAGGCCAAGGAACTTGCAACGATTGCGAACGCTCTTTTGTTATCGATCAAGAATTTAAAAATGATGCAGATACTATCAATCAAACACTGGTCGCTATTCATCAGTTCATAGATGAAAATAAATCAACCAAAGCAGCTCGTCCAGCTGCAAAAGCTCTTAATGAGACCAAGAAATCTCGCATGTCTGAGGATGATGACCGCGATGAGGACGTCGAATTGGAACTTGGTGATTCTGATGCAGATCAAGAAAGGGAAGACTTTGCTACGCTTGTAAAGCACGCCAAAGTTTGTACTGCGAAAAAGGGCCAAGATATTGCTGAGAAGAACAACTGCCTTATTGGCAAATTCCTGAAAGATCTCAAAAGCGAGAAAATCAGCAAAAAAGCTGCGTTCAATTTTTTCAAACGTCATCTTGAGCCGCGATTAACTTCTCAATTGTTGAACAAGTCACGCGATCAAGAAACTGGCGAATTTGTGGGCGCAGAAGATGCATTACAAAACATTGAGGACCTAATCAATGACCTCAAGCCTAAATACAACTCAGTTCTTGAGAGAGTACTCCATGTGCAAGCAGAAGCAATCCGCAAGTCTGCGCAACAACAGCGTGATCTTTTAACAGAGGCGCTGGCGAACCGTGACGGCTGGAAAAAGATGAAGGCTGATGAGCAACAAGAGTGGACGAAAAGACTTCATGCAAACTTCACAGGCCTCTCTAATCCAGATGCGGGACTTGCAATGACTGAAGCAGTCAGCAATGGAACTTTGAGCTATGAAGACGCTAAAAAGATCTATGAACTCAACTACGCTCGTATCGCTAACTCCGTCTATCAAGGAACAACTCAGTGGAGTCCAATTGAAGCTATCACGGACCCAAGTAAAGTGAACTTAAGTGCTTACCAACTTCCAGAGTCCACTCCTTATGCAAACTACTTTGAAATTCGAGGTGTGGATGCAAATGGATCACCGGTGATTGTTCAGGTGCCGCAAAGTTCAGTGATGTCTTCGCGAGTGAGCGCAGATCGCGTAATCATTCCGAGGCTTTCAACTCAGGCACAGTCTGCGATCGTTGTTCAACCAACGCTGATCCAAAATACAGCCAATAACGGTGTGCAGTTCGGTCCACAGATTCCAGTCACGCCGCAAGCACAGGATGCGGTAAATCGTATCCGCCTTCAATACGGACTGACTACTCAAGGCTGGTAATTACGAAATTTGTTTCAATCCTCCACGGGCCCATGATGGGCCCGTTTTTTTGCGTTGTGGAACAGACTAAAATCGATGAAAAATTTTGGGACATCGACGGGTATGTTAGGATGGCCGGTAGCTTCTTTTTATCGGCCCATTCAAGGTACTTTAAGTATTTACTAACAACGGATGGTTTGGCAGTCCGGTTTTTCTTTAGCTGGGCCGCAGGCCAGCCACCTGCCGTAGGCAAAAGCTCATCCATAGTTTTAATACCCCAGATTAGATGCAACGCTAACGCTTTTGCGTAAGCATCGTATATAACCTCATTGGGAGTTCTATACCCTAGCGCCTTAGTGGCTCTTAGATTATTCCAGCGCTCGCTGTAGCCACGAGTAGACCTCTCTATGCTTTCGTAAGACTTAAAATCATTCATCGCAAAGAACTCTCGATCATCCTGCTTATGTGTGTTTTCAACTTTACCATTTAGCTCCTTCACTGCCACCGGGATCAGACGATGAACGATTCCTCGATCCATACACCACAGGTCTAAAAAGTGCTCACCCGTAACACCCTTTCTAGAACTAAATTTATCCGTGAATGCTGTGTCGTTATCCGTCTGAATCTCTACAATCGGGAAGGGACAATGCTCCTCTAATTCCGCCACAAACATTTCTACTGCTTTTTGATCCTTCCTTCGATAGCAGCGGATAAGACGCCAACTCGAGTGATGATCCACACAGCTCAATTGATAGCACTGCTTACCTTCAATCGAATAAGGAACATATTTAAAATCCATCTGTAAGTAGCCAGGCAATGGCCTGCGGTAGCGCTTTAAATGCCTCTTGGTTAGCCTTTCGGCAATTTTCTTTCCAACGACCTTTGCTCGTCTTAAAATCGCAAAAACGGTGCTGGGTGGAACGCTCATTCCATAAATTTTCTTAGCCTCGTTTGAAAGACGATCAGGACCCAAATATGGCTCCACTCGACGGATCTTCAGAACTGCCTTCTCAATTCTTGGTTTTGTTTTATTAGGGGAACGATAAGGCTTCTTTGACTTACTATTTAATGTCTCCGCACGAGGGCTCTTTAAAAGTCTTTTTCCCCATTTGTTATAACTGTCCTCAGACATACCATTCGCAGCACAGGCCTTGCTTAAGGCCTTAGTACTCTCGGTGATCTTACGAAGCTTCATCCATCGACTTCGTGCTTCAGGATCTCTGATTTTGTTGGCTTCTTGGGAAAATCTGGGCAACAGTTTACGGAGCTGGTTTCGCAGCAAAGACATCTTCGAGTCCTTTCAAAGATTAGTTATATTTCGCAATAAAATTAAACCCTTGAAACCTCTTGGATGTCTCTCTTTTCTTTAAGCCAAAACCATGCCCAAAGAATTAGTAGAATCATTCCAATCAGATATCCCAAATTAACCGCCGATGTCCCTAAGTTTTCTACCCGA
>JBBKWD010000222.1:0-11494 GCA_037968775.1 Bdellovibrio sp. | reverse complement strand
GATTATCTTTATGGTGACGGCACCGATGTTCATGAAGCCGACGATCAACGTCAATTTGCCAAAAGCCGCCAGTGGCGATCAAACCAGCCCCAGCAAGCTTAACATCGCGTTGACCGCTGATGGTCGAATCAATTTGAACGGTGTCTTCGTGAACGAGGATGCAGTGCGCACAAAAGCACTTGAAGAAGTCGGCAAAAATATCGAAGTTCAAGCAATTATCTCTGCCGATAAAGATGTGCCACACGGAAAAGTCGTGGGTCTCCTAGATATCGTAAAAAGTGCCGGCGTAAAAAAATTCGCCATAAGCATCGACAAAAAATAATAGCCCAAAAAGGTGCCTGGTGACTTTCTCTGTCTATGGTGCGTCGTTCGTGTTTCGGATAGCGGCTTATAAATACAGCTGCTCCCGGCTCCTGAGCGAGTCTGGCCATTCTGTGCGGCCTTTCTGAAGTGCATCCATGCACTTCAGAGCAAAGCACTTCTTAACCCCCCGGGATTCAACACTACCTAAGAGTCCTGAGAGGGTACTCTCAGGACTGCCGTTTGAGCCAATGGATTTCAAGTAAGCCTGGGGCTGCTCGAAAACGGAGTCGCAAAAAATCCCTGCTCCGAACCCAACTCAACCACCGTCAAAAAATCCAAAGTATTCTCCTAATACCTGAAGTGTGTGAAGCCTCGATCAGCATTAGGTCGCGTGAAAATCCCAACTAAGATCCAGAAAAATCAAGGCAAAGTACTCAAAATTTTCGATGTTCCTTTGTAACTCCGTTCTCATTTTGGCACAGCTAAAGTCCTGAGTCAGAACTCCGATTAGCTTAATATGTTTAAGAAACAGTTCACGGATGTGCAATTTTTAGTAGTCACGATGCTTGTGGTGCTAGCTCTTGGAGCTAAAACTTTCGCAAGTTTGACGGAGCCCGATGAGCTTCAGTTGCCTTCTGTTGCTACGAACGATGCAGGTCTGGGCGTATCACGAACACCCTCAAGTGTAGGGCCTGCAAAAGAAGCAAAACCTCGCTGGGATCGATTTGCTCATCACGATTTGAACTGCCATAAAAAAATTGAAAAACCGGTGGTGGCGATCAACGGGAATTTTGTGCAACTACAAGGGAAGCATTGCTTAAAAGGTTTCAAGTTTTCTGAGCTTGATATCGTGAATAGGCAAAATGGCTTCGCGGCTTCGATATTCGAAAGTGGTTCTGACCAATACCAAACGGACCTGATTCAACTCGAGCAGGGTGATAATGAAATTGTGATTCGTTATCGCGAAAATTCTGGAGCTTTAGTTGAAGAGGTTGTCAAGGTTCGTTCCAACCGAATCTAATGCCTGACAATTCCAATATAAACTAGTAGTTACATGGCCTTAATGCATTCGGCAAGAGAAGATCAATTGCATTGATCTTAACAGCTTAAGCCTTTAAGTTAGCGCCTTATTTTGTATTTCATGGGATAATGGTTGAATGATTTTTGAAGGACTGACACAGGCCGTGGGCTTAAAAAAGAGATCCGATATCCACTATGCACGAAAGATCTGGCATATGTCTGCCGTCTTTACGATGTTTTTGGCCTATGTTTACCTTCCTCCTGTGGTCTCAATGACAATCCTGGTCGTGTCGTGGTTCATCTTCGTTCCCTTTGATTTTGTTCGTCAAAAGAATGAAGCCCTCAATGATTGGGTTGTGCATGCTTTTAAACCGATAATGCGTCAGAGCGAGGTCAAGAAACTCGCGGGCACGACTTTTTTACTTTCCGGCGTTCTTTTTATTGATCTCTTCTTTCCGCGTCCGGTCGTGGCTCTGACCTTGTTGTTCCTTGCTTTTGCGGATCCTATAGCGAGTTACTTTGGAATTCTTTACGGCAAAGACAAAATTTTTGGTCATAAGTCTATACAAGGTTTCATGGCAGCATTTTTTGTCTGTGCGGCATTAACTTTTTTATTTTTGCTGTATCACAACTATATGGCGGATCGTTTGATCGTTATTAGTTTATTGGCGGGACTTGTGGGGGCTTTTGCGGAGCTTATTCCCATTGCCAAGCTAGATGACAACCTCACTCTGCCTGTGATGAGTGCGTTCGGTTTATCAATCTTATTTTATTTCTTTGGATTTTTTGCTGTTGTCGGTTAAATTTCTGACATGGAAAATTCCTCTGATTCGCAATCAATAGAAGCCGAAGACGCTAGAGCCCAGCGCCTAGCTATTTATATTTATATCCTTCCGAATCTGATGACGACGGGAAATCTGTTTTCAGGTTTTTTTGCCGTTATGCAGTCTATTAAGGGCAACTTTCTCTATGCGGCCTATGCCATAGTTGTTGCGGCAGTATTTGACCATTTGGATGGTCGTTTAGCACGCTTAACACGGTCTACCAGTAAGTTCGGTGCAGAATACGATTCCTTGTGCGATCTCGTGAGTTTCGGTATGGCGCCTGCGATTATGATTTTTCTGTGGGCTTTACAGCCCTTCGGCCGACTCGGATGGGTGGCCTCGTTTCTGTTAGTGGCATGTGGAGCTTTGCGCTTGGCGCGATTTAATGTTCAAGCCAATGTCGTCGAGAAAAATTATTTCCAAGGTTTGCCCATTCCTATGTCCGCAGGAATTGTGGCATCCTCGGTTCTAGCCTTCCAAGATTTAGAAATTGAAGCCAACGGTAATATTGGCTTGTTGATTATGGCGATCTTATTGGCCCTCTTGATGGTGAGCAACTTCCGCTTCCGCAGCTTCAAGGATTTGGATTTAAAAGAGCGCTTGCCTTTCCGATATCTTATCTTGGGCTTAGGAATTTTGGTCGTTGTGGCCTTGCGTCCTGAGGTGATGCTTTTTGTTCTATTTATGGGCTATGCCATTCTAGGCACCGTCTTTGGTGTATTCAGATTGGGTAAGAATATTCGGAAAATTAAGCCGAGTGTTTATGCTCCAGCGCAAGTTCACGAAAGCGATCTCGTTCTAGAGGACGAAGAAGTAGAGACTCCAAAAAATGAAAAGAAAACTTAAAGTCGGCGTCGTCGGCGCGACCGGAATGGTCGGGCAAACCTTTATGACTCTTCTCGAAGAAAGGCAGTTTCCGATCGCGGAACTTCGGCCCTTTGCTTCGGAAAATTCTTTAGGAAAAAAAATTGAACTGCAGGGCCAAGCTTGGTCCGTGCAAGTTTTAAAAGAGGGCTGTTTTGGTGGCCTGGATCTGGTTTTCTTTTCTTCCGGCGATGATATTTCGTTAGAGTGGGCTCCAAAAGCCGTGGCGGCCGGTGCCTTTGCTGTGGATAACTCAGCAGCCTTCCGTATGGATCCCAATACAGTTTTGGTTGTTCCAGAAGTAAATGGCGATTTAGTCGGTCCAGATTTAAAGCCGCAAATTATCGCCAATCCCAATTGTTCTACTATTCAGCTAGTCGTGGCGCTAAAGCCCTTGGCTGACAAATTTGGTCTCTCGGAAGTTCGCGTGAGTTCATATCAAGCTGTGAGTGGCGCGGGTCAGGGCGGCTATGATGAGTTGCTCGAACAAACGACGACTCACCCTGAACAAAATCCGCCAAAGGCTTTTCCGCACACAATTCTATTCAATGCCATTCCACAAATCGGTTCATTCAATGACGAAGGCTTCTGCAGTGAAGAAGTTAAGATCATGAAAGAGACACGCAAGATTTTGCGTCAGCCAGATTTGAAGGTATCGGCCTTTACGGTGCGAATTCCTGCGTTGAATGCCCACAGCGAAGCAGTGTGGATGACTTTAAAAAAAGAAGTTACCCGTGACCAAGTAATGGCGGCGCTCGAAGGCTTTGAAGGTCTAGTTGTGCAAGATGATCCCAAGCGCAGCCTTTACCCCTTAGCTCGCGATGTGAGTGGCAAAGACCCTGTCTATGTAGGACGCATTCACCGAGATTCTGAAGACGCCAAGCTCTGGATGATGTGGGTTGTTTCTGACAACATCCGTAAAGGTGCCGCCTTAAACGGAATTCAGATCGCCGAGCGAATCTTTACCAATTAGGCCCCAAGTTCTTCGGCAAATAGACAAAGGTCGTGTGGTCCTTTTGACAGGCGCATGGGGGACGTGATTCGATGAGGTATGGGACTTTATTCCAGGCATTCCTCTGTCGTAAAATCAATTTCAGTATTATTCGCAATCACTAGTTTGTGGTGCGGAAATTCGTTTGCAACTATAACTCTGTCTGCAAATCCGACCGGGCTGTCATCTTTTGTCCCTGGCGCGACGGATGGGACGACCACGACAAAGCCGACGATCTATGCTGGATTTGCCGGTACTTGCAGTACTGGGATGGATAATATTTCCCCGTGTAATAGCTGTGTTTCCACCACGGGACTTTTTCCCTGCAATCCTCAGAATGTCTATCCGGGCTTGATCTTACGGATTCAACTTGCAGTCAGTAACAGTTCTGTGACGACAGCGACCGATGTCTTTCTTGAGTACGATAAGGCAACGGTGGTACCTGATACGGCGACTTACTCAGGTAACATTTTAACCTTGGAAATTCCTTGGTCAAAAATTTGTGCAGCTGCCGGTTGGAACAACTGTATTCCGACCACCACGAATTCATTCTCTGGTTCTTTAGTGGCGGGTTTTACAAATATCGGAACTGGTGCGACCAGCGATACCTTTACTTTCAATGTGCAGACGCGATACATGGATGGCACTGTCGCAAGTACCTATCCGGATTGTGATATCGGGGACCCCTTGCCAGCAACGACCGTGGGGTTTTGCCACTTCAAAGCGTATCCTGGTGATGGAAAGTTGTATGCTGATGAACTCACCGTTCCTGAGACGGGATACCCCAGCAGTCCCGTGAGTTCTATCGACTACAGCGGAATCATTTTCTATTTTTTGGAACAAACCGCCGGCGAAACGAACACAGATACCCTGAATCGAATTAATAACACGACTCCCTATACAACAATCGGAATCAACACTCGATTAAAGCCGCCAGCAGGGGACAACCGCATCACGGGACTCAAGAACGAGACCCCCTATTGCCTGATCATGGCAAATAAAGACCAATCTGGCATTATATCAAATTACACTTCGTATAGCGGTCTAAACTCTCAGGATCCAGCAGCTCTCTGTGCGACCCCAAGTAAGGTTGTTGGTTTGTTGGATGATAAGTCGTGCTTTATCGCCACGGCAGCATTCGGCAGCGATATGGCCCCTGAAGTTCAATCATTCAGAGACTTTCGCAATAAAGTTCTTTTCAGCACAGAGTGGGGCACCCATTTTGTTAGGTTCTATTACAAGCACAGTCCAAAGTACGCCCAGATAATCGCGCAAAATAACACCGCCCGACTTTTTATCAGAGGTCTTTTGTGGCCCTTACTGGTATTTGCAAAATTATCTGTGGCGATTGGAACCTTGCTAACATGTTTACTTACGATATCTTTTGCAACGGGTTTTATTTGGTTGTTTCGTCGATACCATAAAAGAGGTCTTGCATGAGTCCAATCAAATTTATTGCTGCCTTTGTTTTTTTCGCAAACCTTTCGGCTTATGCCCAAAGGGAGTCCGCTCCTCAAGAGGCGCCCTTTATTCAAGAAGACAACGAGTTCGACAGCGCCACCTCTGTAGCGCCGGGCGAAATGCGTCTCGAAGATGAAATTCAAAGTGCGGAGCCGAACCAGTCCATTCTGCCGCCGTCGGAGCAAGAGACTGTGAATCTTAATGCTGATGTTCCAGAGGCTGGCTCTTCTTGGGAAGATGAAATTCCTGTCGAGGCGGATCCCATTCAACAATCATCTCCGGCGGTACCAAAGTCCCGATACGCGCAGGAATATCAAAATGAAATTTCCAGTGAGGGTGTTCAGAAAAGGTCAGCCAAGGGCGGTGTGGAATACATTCATCATCCCATGGCGGCCAAAGGTCTTTTGCGAATAGAAAAAGACGGCTCTTATATTTATCGCACCAAAGATGTTAAAAGCTCTGGTCAAACAGGAAGCTTTCGTTTTGGTATGATGGAGCCCCCTATGATTACTTCCACAGATGGTGTCACGACCTTTGAGACCATGTATTCAAATGGACCTGTTCCCGTTATGAGTTTCGATTATGAATGGCGCCTTTTTGAAAGCCTTCCGCATCTGACCTTGCAAGGCGGATTCGGCGTGATGGTCGCAGAGGGCAACGGTCGCTTTCTAAATACCAGTCACACCGAGACACCGAAAGAAAAGTACACCTTTGTCGCTTTGCCACTTTCAGTAGGTTTGTCATACCGAATGCAATATAAATCCCGACAATGGCTTGCGCCTTATGTGACTGGTGGGGGAAACTATTTTCCAGTGGCAGAATTTCGTGACGACGGTGAAGGCCCCAATATTGTGGGTACACCCGGAGTTTTTGCAGCCGGTGGTTTAATGTTCAGTATCTCAGCCTTTAGCCGAGATGCTTCGTTTACTTTGTCTAATGAATATGGCATTTCGAATTTGTGGGCTTCATTGGAATATCGACAGATTCAGACTTTTAGTGAAGAGGTGGATTTCTCTTCGGGGTTAGTGAATTTAGGCATCTCCGTAGACTACTAAAACGCTCTCGTAGCGCTCTCGTTGAAAAAGGCTCATCTGACTTCGTCGTTGTCGGGGAGTGTTCTCGCTCCGACGTGCAGGAGCACGCCTGCGCTGCGAGCACTTCCCTCCGCCTTGCATCTGAACCTTTTTGAACGAGAGCTTGTTTCCGGGTTTTTTCTTGCTGTCGCCCTTTGGGCTTAGCGTTTTTGCCGCCGCCTTTGGCTGGGCATCGGGCCATTGCCCTTTCGGGCTTTTTTATTCTGTTATTTTTATTCCTTTTGACCAGAATTTTGCGGATTCGGTTAGGCCTGAGAGAACGCTGTGGAAGTGGGATTGGGTTTGGAGTTTTTCGAGGCCGAAGCGGGTTTCGAATTCTTTCTTTATGAAGGGGACTTGGGCTGTTCCTCCGGTGAGGCAGACGAGATCTATTTTGTCTGAGCTGAGGCCTGCCGATTGGAGGCAGTTTTCTAGCGAGGCGAATATTTTCTCTTTTGTTTGGGTCGACCATTCTATGAATTGGGATTGGGTGAAAGCTTCTTCTATTTGAATTCCAGGGTAGTCGAAACTGAATTGGGTCGTCGGGGAGCTAGAGAGGGCTCGTTTTGTTTTCTCTATGCTTTCAAAGAATGGAAAAATTTGTTGATCTTCTAACAGGACGAAAAGTCGTTCTACGGCGGCGCTGTCTTTTTCAGTGAGCGAGCACTTTTTAACTTCGCGGATGAACTCGTAGGTGTCCTTTTCTTTTAAATGAACTATGTGTGCGGGGTGATTCAGTCTTTGAGTGATAGCCGGAGGCATTGTTAAAATATTGCTTCCCATCGGGAGGCGATAGCGGGACTTGGCTCCGAAGTATTCGTTTAAGCGGTGGCTCATAAAGACGCTGTCTAGGGCATCACCGGCTAGAGGGCAGCCGTCGATGGCGAGCACGTCTTCTTTATGGAATGTTTCCGGTGACAACTTGATCACTGTGAAGTCTGAGGTTCCTCCACCGAAATCTCCGATTAAAACTAATTTCTCCGATTGAAGTTCGCGGCGATAATCGAAAGCGGCGGCCAGGGGTTCGGGGACGAATTGAACCTCCTTAAAGCCCGCCATCTCTGCGGCTTTCCGCATGCGGTGTAAGGCAAATCCGTCAGCGACATCATCCATTGAATATCTTGCGGGTCGGCCGATGATGGCTTTCGTAATCGTGGTGTTCAATGCTTTTTCAGCGCGCTTTTTGAGTTCTAATAAAAAAACACCGACTAGGTTTTCTAAGGTAAGAATACGGTTGTTTAAAACTGTTCCTAAATAATTTTGATTGGGTAGGTGAGATTTAAAAGAGCGAAACAGGCGGCCTTCCATATCTTGTTCAATGTACTCGTGAATGGCTTCGGCGCCATAGTAGCATTGATCAGCATGGGGAAAATAAAGCAAGGTTCGCATCAAGGTGGAATCTGCGGCTTTTGGATCTAGAGGCAAGGCTTCAAAACGTTTGCCTTCATGATAGGCACCAACCAGTGAGTTGCTCGTTCCGAAATCGATGGATAAAATTGAATCTGAACTCACAGGGCGCCTCCGTCAGCATTAAGAGGTAAGGACAGGGATTTAGACTGTCTGTTTTTGACAGTTCGTGCAATGGGAAATGACAGTGCTCCCGACTTAAAACGGTAAAATCGCGACCCAAAATCAAAGCAATTTTAATAACTCACACTAAGTCGCGGCGTGCCCAGGTGTAAGCTTGCAGTGACCTTCGAAATTAGAAGTGACCTCTGAAAAAGAATGTCATCCTGGCCACCAATTTTCCAAACAAGGAGGAAAGAATGAAAGTTCGAAATTTTTTAGCAGGCGCCCTTATGCTCGCAGCGACTCAAGCATTGGCTTATCCAACAATCGGAGACAAAGCAGAGTGGACGGGCACAATGGTCACCCAGGATGGCATGTCCGTGCCTGTGATTGTCATAAAAGAAGTCATGAGCTACGACGAAACAACCATGAAGTGGACGGTGCATACGACCAAGATGGTTGGCGACAAGGTCGAGAATGAAACTAAAGAAATGTTCCACATGTACACGCCTGAAAAATATCAAAAGATGATTCAAAATTGTGTGGTTCATGGTGGCACTTTAGAAGATGTCACCGTGGGCGCAGGAACTTATTCCGTATGTTCAATGGAGCGGGAGTGTGGTCATGTCAAAAAAGCTATGTCTTACGGTGATGTTCCGTTTGGTATCGTGAAAAAAATGGTCACCGACGAAATGGACGGCAGCGTAAAAACAATGGAGCTGACTTCAGTAACCCTGGGACAATAATTCCCTCGCGCGGCGTACGCCGTACCTTTTTGGTGTGCGCCGCGTTTGAATTTGAGCTCTTGAGGGTTAATCAGATCTGATCGCTTGCTGCATTTGAGGTGTTCTCGGATGCTATATGTAGGTCGGCTGACTCTGAGTTTGGCTAACGCAAGGCACACCAAAAAGGTACGGCGCAAAAAGGTACGGCGTACCTCGGACCGACGAGCATTTTCAGGGTGGGGGGTGCTGGGTGGACAAGGTTGTTGGGACGAGGTAGATCCTTCCCATGCAAGAAAAGACGAAGATCCGCTTCACCGTGGCCTATGACGGCACCGGTTACTGCGGATGGCAGAAACAAAAGCAAGAAGGGCAGATATCTGTTGCCCACGTGATCGAAAAAGCCCTGGAAAAGGTTTTCGACGAAAAAATCACTCTGTTCGCCTCGGGCAGAACCGATGCGGGCGTGCATGCCTTGAATCAAGTTTGCCACTTTACTACCACGCGAAAAATCGATCCGGCAAAAAACTGGGATATTTGCTGGGCGATCAACTCGAAATTGCCTTCGGGTATTGTCGCAAAGAGAGCCTGGATTGCCCCCGATGATTTTCATGCTACGATCTCGGCCACTCATAAAACTTATCGCTATTTAATCATCAATCGCCAGCGCCGAAGTGCCCATTTGGACCGCTATGCGGATTGGATTCGCAAGCCAATGAATATGGAGCACCTACAAGAAAGTTCCAAATTTATCCTTGGAAATCAAGACTTTAAGAGCTTTCAGTCAGTCGGAACGCCGATCTTGGACACAGTTCGCACAGTCTATAAAGCCGACTGGGAATGGCGTAAGCCCGGAGTGGCTCAGTTCACAATAACTGGCAGCGGCTTTTTGAAGCAAATGGTTCGCAATATCGTAGGAACCTCATTGCAGCTTGAGCAAAAAGGGCTTAACCCATCGAAAATGCAGGATATTATAGCTCTGAGAGATCGCAAAGAAGCGGGGCCTGCGGCTCCGGCTCAAGGGCTTTATTTAATGAGAGTTTATTATCCCCAAGACCTTGACAACAGGTGCCGAGAACTTTAAAACAACTCTTCCCGCAAATGTGTAAGAGCCCGTTGTTAAACTCAAACATTTTTTGCCGAGTGCTCGGACGGTAAACCCGGACATTCAAAACATTGGAGACCTCTAGATGAAAACTTTTAATGCTAAAGCAGATGAAGTTGAAAGAAAATGGTGGATCATTGATGCTGCTGACCAAAGGGTTGGCCGCGTAGCGACTACAATCGCAACGATCCTCCGTGGTAAAAACAAAGCTATCTTTACTCCGAACGTAGATACTGGTGACTTCGTCATCGTTATCAACACGGATAAATTGGAACTTACTGGAACGAAGTGGGAAGACAAAAAGTACTTCCGTCACTCTCGCTGGTTTGGCTCAATGAAAGAGATGACTGCAGCCCAAGCGAAAGAGAAAGATTCAACTTTCATCATTCACGAAGCTGTTCGCGGAATGCTTCCTACAAACAAGCTTTCTCGTCACGTCATCATGAAGATGAAAACATTCCCTGGTGCTGAGCACACTCATTCTGCTCAAAAGCCAGCACTTTACACTATCCCTTCTAAGAAGTAATTGGAGTATAGGCAAATGGCAGCAGCAGAAAAAGTCTACTACGCAACTGGAAGAAGAAAAACAAGCGCAGCGCGTGTTTTCTTAAAGCCTGGTAAAGGCACAATCACAATCAACGGCAAGAAAGCAGACGACTATTTAACTCGTATGCAATCTCGCATGGTTATCTTGCAACCGCTTGAGCTTCTTGCTCAAAGTGACAAGTTTGACGCTAACGTCACTGTCGCTGGTGGCGGTGAGTCTGGACAAGCTGGAGCAATCCGCTTGGGCATCACTCGCGCATTGATTGCCTTCAACGAAGAATTCAAAGGCGAATTGAAAAAAGCTGGATTTGTTACGCGTGACCCGAGAATGGTTGAGCGTAAAAAGTACGGTCGTGCAGGTGCACGTCGCAGATTCCAATACTCAAAACGTTAATTCGCAGTTCCTTTGGGAGCCAAGAACAACGAAATGTTGGAAACGAAAAAGGGAGCTGGTTCAGCTCCCTTTTTTTATTTGTAAACTCCGTATCCTACAGACCGAAATGGGGTTCCCCCCGTTTCATTCCTTCTCCCTCACTCGGAATTTGAAGTTTAGATTTCTTTTCTAATTGTAATTTTCCTTCCATTGAGCTCATCCACCATTAGTGCTATTTGCTAAATTACAAACTTTGGAGAGTAAAGATGGAGCGTGTTGTGGTTCTCTCGGCAGTAAATATTTGGATGTTTTTTTGAGCTTTAGAAAAGCACTTCTTTTTGCCATTTTCAGTGGGATTCTTTTAGAAAGTTCGTCATCTTGGGCTGGAAAGGTGGAGGGCGTGCAAACAATATTGCTTCAGCAATGTCGCAAGGCTGTTACCCAGGAGGAGGCCTTATACTGGGTGAGAGTCCTCTATTTGACTTGTGTTCCTGAGGCTTCCGTTCGTATCGATGCCACCTGTGAAGTAAAGTGTGCGAAGCAAAATACCGGAGTGGTATTGGGCAAGTAGATGTGGTTTTTTGCCTCAGTTGGATCTTCATTTGTTAAAAACGTATGAAAAAAGCAAAAGTCTGAGGTCTATTTAGGCAGGTAAATGTGAGAAATCACATATTTATTAGGAATTTTCATATACTTCTATGTC
>JBBKWD010000221.1:0-18363 GCA_037968775.1 Bdellovibrio sp. | reverse complement strand
CCTCAAAAACCCTGTTTATTTTACCAGTAGCGAGAGCCCCCGGGCAGAGGGGGTGCGGCCACTTTCGCGTAACATAACGACGGTGGGGGCTCTTCCGTACTCCGTGGCACGCCGTCCGGGCTCATCGTCGCCCACCTTTGGTGGGTTCGCGCATCCTGCGCCGACGAAGGCCACTGCGCACGGAAGAGTCCCCACTCCTCCGCCAAATCACCGATGAGCAAAAAAATTGAGATGTAGGGGGCAACTTAAAAGGTGCCTGGTGACTTTTTAGGTAATCACTCAGGATTTTAGTTTTTTATTTTTTTGAAGTTTCCGAATTGGGCTTTGAAATTTCCATTTTCAAAGTTTAGATTCATTTTTGCCCGGTAAGTTGGGTAGTTGTCAGACCTTGCATTTCCTGACCACAAAGTGACTTCCCAATAGGAACTATCGCCGGACTGGATGAGTTTGAAGTCGTAAAAGCCCAGGCCTTCGGTGTCCTTTTTCTGTGCCGATGTTAGTTTTTGCTGCGCGGCCTTTTGGATAATTTGTGAACATGCCCATGTGCAACTTCCTACAATTTCTTGCTTTTCATTCACTGCAAAGATGGTTTCGACATTCTTATCTATTCTGCCGATAGTCGTTACCATGAATCCCACATTATTTTTTGGATCGAAATGGTATTCAGAGTCGACGCTATGGTAGCGTAGATGTCCCGCACCAAACTCTGCGTATCCGGCATCAGCCGTTATGAAAGAGTCTTCGCTAGTACCTTCAGGAACACTTCTAACAACCATCAAAATTCGATTGCGTTTAAGATCAACGACATAATTTTCTAACCGAAGCAGATTCTTATCGACGAATTCCTGTTGCTCGCCGTAAGACAGGCCGTCGAAGCTTTCAAAATCCAACGGTTCGCCACGTAAGCCCCAGGCTAGCGCGATCGTACCATTTGCTGTGCCCGACATCACCCGGAAGCTGCGACGGTTGCTGTTGAGTTCTTTAATGGCTTCTTGGCGAAGTAAGCCTACGTAACTTTTTGAAATGGCGTAGTCAGCGTCGTCTTCTTGACGACCTGCTAGACGCAAAGTTTCGTGCATCAAAAGGGGTGCATAGTAAGAAAGCGGTTCGTAGTCGTTATTGCAAAGCGAACGATCTAGTAAAATCACGTTTGCAACCGGTGCATTGAGCATTTCAACTGGGCGACCTTTTTCTAAACCGCGGTCGAAGCTAAATTTCGTTTGCTTCAATTGAGCAAGCAAAGCGGCCTTATCCGCTTGGTAAACGTGGGCTGAAATTTTATCTTTCTCTATCATCTCTAAAAGAAAGGAATAACTGTAAGCGATCTTTTGTTCACAACTGTCACCGCCGCCGGTTACGCCGGGCCCCAGTTTTTGTAGGTCTTTTTGAGTGAGCTTAGATGTTTTTAAGTCAGTTAAAACTTTGTCGTAAACAGCGCGACTGGTGACTGTCGAACCCTGCATTTTTGCGCCAGAATTGGCACTTAGTGCTGTCTCAAATTGAAACAGAAAGAGTCCAGCTGCTAGACATTTGTATAGAGACCTTGTTTTCATAGTCGTTTTCATAATCTTTTCCTCAATGAGGTTACAGGTTAATAAATCTGCAAAATTGCGGCCCTACATGGCTGCGGGTAGATGAAACAGGTTATAAGGCATCGACCTAGACCAGCGTGAGTTATTAGTTATTAAAAATTACTTGTAAGTGTAATATTTAATAACCATGCTTAATGTATTTCAGTATTCACGCTACTTTAGGTTCCTGCGGGATCTTTCGCAGAAAGAGGATGTAACTGTTACAGACCTTGCGAAGGCGGCTGAAGTGCAACGCCCTTATATGTCGAATGTGCTGGCGGACCGCGCTTATCTCAACACTGAGCAAGCATTTCGACTTTGTCGCTTCTTAAGCTTTAGTCAAAAAGAGCAGGATTATTTTTTAGCTCTAGTGGAATTGGAGAAAGCGTCGTCAGGGGAGTACAAAAACTTTCTTAAGAAAAAGATCGAAGCGCTTAGGCAAGATTCAGAAAAGCTGATCAATAAGCTTGAGCGTTCCGAGGCACCCAAGGTTTCAGAGATGGCTGCGGAATACTATTCCTCTTGGGAGTATTGCGCTCTTCACGTATTAACGAGTATCCCTGAGTTTCAGAAACTTGAGGCCATGGCGACGAAACTGCGTTTGCCGGATAGCTTTACGCAAGATTGTTTAAATAAGTTGTTATCGTGGGGATTGATTAAGCAAGAACGGGATCGTTATATATGGGCGAGCGGGAATATCCATATTCCCTCGAACTCGGCCATGGTTCAATTGCATCACAAAAACTGGCGCGACAAATCCATCGAAGACGCCAGAATGAATCCTGATAGCTCTTTGCACTTCACTAGCGTTTACTCCGTCTCGCAAGACGACTTTGTCGAAGTGAAGGACCAGATGCTTGATCTGATTAAAGCCTACAACAAAAGGGCCGCAGGCTCGAAAGAAGAAGAACTCGTTTGCATGAACTTGGACTTCTTCCGCCTTATCTGAGCTTTCTAGCGAGAGCCCCCGGGCAAGGGGCTGCGGTCAATCTGGGTAACATAACGACATCTTATGGGGAAAATTTTGGCTGTATTGGTGCTTCTAGTGGGGGAGCTTTTGAAGAACCCCCTTTTATAGTTCTTATACTTACTTGCAGAACTTAAAGAGCTTGAAGAGGTGGCAGTGCTGGCATTGGCGGGGAAGGGTTTGGTTCTGGCGGCAGGGGCGGTACGGGCGCTGAAGGCGCCGGTGGAGACGGAGCCGCGGGGCTTGTTTATCTTGAGTTTTTGAGTTCGATTTATCCTTAGGGATGACTTTAGGGATGAATTATAGAACCGGAGTGGCCGATTTGATCCGGCGATACACTTGCAGACTAAGTCTAATTTGCAAAAAACTGAGAACACTGAGGCGCTGTCTTCATTGGATTATAAACTTTCGGAAAGTCGTTGATCTGAATTATTCGCCGAGTCCCCCACTTGGCAACAGCGATGGGGGCCATGGGAGAATTCTCGGTGATTCCGTCTTTACTAAGTAAATCTTTGAGTCTGTAGCCGTTAAATCCTTGATAGTAAGCATCTACCACCCATTTCGTTCCTCGATATTTGACAACGGTAAAAGCATGGTCTTCATTGATATTATATTCGTCGTAATTGCTAGCGCGATATATTTTTGCATAGGCGTGCTTATTTTTGATTCCCGCTGCCTTCAAAGCAAAGTGCAACACCAATGCGTGCTCTCGACAGACTCCGGCTGAACAAGCACCGTACTCACTCAGTGGAATGTCTTGATGCGAGTCTCTGTATCGTTTCAGCAGTCGACGATAATAAGGATTGCTATAGTGCTTGTAGGGAAAAAACTTTTGACCGACAAGCTCTGTGATCAAACCCACTTTATCCCAGAACTCTAGATTTTGTTCACCAATCGCACTTGCTTCTGAAAGAACTGATTTTAGGGGCTCGCGTTGCAGATCGATATAGTAGTCCGGCTGAATTCCACCGTTTCGCACGGATCCTTCGACATAAGCTCCATCTTTAATATTCGTGAATCCACCAGGGATCATCTTGAACTTGTTGAGATTAGTCGGGATCGCCGGAGAGGCAAGGGCCGCAAAGAAAAGGACACTAAATAGAAGATATCGTAAAGGCACATTAAAGGCTTTACAGCTGTCCAAAAAATGTACAATTTGCGAGCCTAGTAATGCCTTTAGATCCATATAAAGTACTTAAGCAAAGTACACGCCAGATCAACAACTTGAGCACATCCTGCGATAGACCAGTCATGGTTGATATGATCAGGATGTGGTAAAAACCCAGTCGCGTAAAGATCGTCCTTGGCAATTGCTAAAAGTTTTTGAGTGGTTTCCAGTTTGATTTTTTGATGGCCGAACACCCCGACCTGGGTGTTTGTTAGAAGGCCAAATACTGTCTCAATTTAAACCACATTCATCTATTTCATGGGCCAAAATCAATATATTAGACTTAGTACGTGGGACAGACCCATTATCCCATTTGATGTTTTTGGGGATTTGTAGTATTCTTGTGGTGTTAGGAGACTTTTATGGACGCAGCAAGAAAAGTAGATTCAAGAGGCCGCCTTCTTTTAGGAGAAGAATTTGCTGGATCAATGGTTATCGTGGAGAAAAATACTCACGGTGATCTCGTGGTAAAAAGAGCCGTAGTTGTTCCTGCTCGTGAAAAATGGCTTCATGAAAACTCAACTGCTATGGGCCTTGTGCAAGCTGGGCTTGATGCTGCGGCTAAGGGGCAAATCAGCAGCAATCCAGCTTTTGAGGAGTCTCTCTCTTGGATTGATGAGTTGGAGGACTAGACTCAGTGTTTACGCTTGAATGGACAGCTCCTGCGACGACAACTTACCTCCAATTAAAAGCGGCCGCCGAAACTTCACTAAAAGCTCGTAAGGCCAATAAGAAAACAAAAGCCTCTAAGCAAGAGGGGCTTTTTAAGCAAGTAGCAAAGTCCATTCAGTACCTTGCTCTTAATCCCGCGCATCCTAGTCTTAATACTCACGAGTTTGATTCAATCGTGAATCCATATGATCCGAAGGCAAAAGTTTTTGAAGCCTATGCCCAGAATAATACTCCGGGTGCTTACCGTGTGTTTTGGTGTTACGGGCCGAACGAAAAGCAGATTACGATTTTAGCAGTCACTCCGCATCCGTAAATGAGTTCCCCAAAAAAAGACTCCAAAGAGTCGGTTGTGTCCTTCCAGATAGAAGCTGAAGCCATTGTGAGCGAAACAACAGTCGTCTTTCAAGAAGTTGATAAAGTTACAGAGTCAAAGACTGGTGTATTGAGCGAGTCCCTTTTTTTAGACTTTTTTTCGGTGTCCACACTCAATGTGGACAGTTATTTGTAGAGGTGCATTGTTTTATTCTTTTTCTTTTTGCGGACATGATATAGTGCATCAACTCGGGATTCCATTTTTTAACCTTGTCTAGGAGATTGCGATGAAAAAAGTATTTGTATCCTTCTTTGTATTTTTAGCTTCTGTGTCTGTCTTTGCCTCTGGTGGTTCACAAGGAACTTATTCCAATGGGCGACCGGAATGCGAGCTGCAGATTTCTGTTTCTGACTTTCTAGGTACTGGTCGCGAAATGTTTGTTGCGGGGGTCTCTCAAAATAAAATCACTCCCTGGGGCGCAAACTTTAATATTGAGATGGATACCGTGGATCAATATGGTATTTGCCCTAAAACGCTGATAATTGATGATTTAATGGGTGGCGGGTATGGAGGCAATAATGCAATCACTCTAAAGTTTGATGACACTTTTTGTGAAGTCACGGAATTTAGAATTAGAAATAGTCAGAATAAATCTTTGTATTGCCCAAGTATGCGAAAGGTTAAATAAAAGGACATGTATTTTAAGTCTTTCAATACGTTGCTTAAAAAAACTTTTGCAAAGAAGAAAAAAGCGAACCGTAGCTACTCGATGCGAGCCTTTGCCAGAGATCTGGAGATACGGCCATCTATCTTGTCCTACTACTTGAGAGATGAGCGGAGGCCTTCTCCAAAGTCTGTTCGGGCTTTGGGGAGTCGATTGGGTTTGTCCGAAGCGGATTTAAGGCCTTACCTTGTTCAAGCCCATGAGATCGATAGAGAGGAAGAGGTTTTCGAACAGGCCTATGACGGCACTTTCGTTACTAGCAATGAGGATGTTTTTGCGTTGGCATCAAATTTCTTTCATTTTTCTTTTTTGCAATGCCTTTGCCTTCCAACTTTTGAGCCCAAAATTGAATGGATGAGTAAGACTTTGAATCTTTCGTTAAAGGATTCAAGAGAAATATTGGATCGAATGCAGCGCCTTGGTTATTTAAAGGTTTCAAAGGATGGCAGTTGGCAGGCGCTAACCCCGGCCTATATGTCGAATATTCGCAAAGATGCCTCCGTGGAGGCGAATAAACTGTTGCAGATGCAAGTTCTTGCTTACGCCACATCAGCTCTTAAAAACAAAACCTATGCAGAAATAGACCAAACATCGATAATGTTTCCGGCTAGAAAAGAAAACCTTGGCAAAATTAAAGATCGCATAACGATATTCCGTAAACAACTTGCAGCGGAGTTCAATGAGACCGAGGAGCCGGATGAAATTTATCAGTTTTCATTTTCTTGTTTCCCATTGACGGAGAAATAGGCTCAACGACAGTCCTTCTGTCGAGAGCGCCGTGTATCTCTCTATGCGCTTGTTAAGGACACTTCGATATCAACAAATTGAAAACTGGATTTTGCACAAATCAATGGACGTATTCTAGCCAGAGCCCCCGGGCAGGGGCTGCGGTCATTCTGGGTAACATAAGGACATCTTGTGAGGGAAATTTTGGCTTTGGTGCGGTTCTAATAAAGGGGGTTTCTGCGGAAAACCCCTTTTTAGTTCTTAGCCTTAAAAGGGAAGCCACAAGCTTCCCTTTTTTATGGGGCGATCATTGTGACCAAAATCCTACCACACTAAATAAGGAGTATCAGGGGCCACCCAAAGATGGGCCCGATTCAGTGGTGCAATGGCATCCTTCGGGGACATTCCGACAAAATGATCCGCCAAGAGCAGGGACACAACATAGCGCAAAGCCTCAGATGACTCTGGGCCGCCAAAGTTCAGAGATATTCTGTAAAGGACTTCGTGGGCGATTGCCGTCCCTTGTTGCAAGGGACTCATCAAATTCCAAAGACTTTCATTCACGGAATAATAATGATCGACGAATAACGGTGACTGAACAATGAGTTGGTGTTTCTCGCAATTTTCTGGCACGTACCGGTATTGCCCTCCATCGCCTGTATCTAGGAGTTGTGCAGTCCGATTGAAAGTGGCCTCAAGAAAGAAACGATCAACGAGATCTAGCGCCAGAACTTGCATGAGTTTACTTGCCGGAGGGAGACGATTGAGAAGCTCTCGAGCAATTTGCTGACTGTCATTGTGGATTGTGGGGTATTGAACTTTTAAGCCGTATCGCCCCACAGCTTCAAAGTAGTCAAAAAAGTAAACACCGCTATCAAGGTCTGAATAGCACAGCAATAGTTCTCCGCCATTGCCGACTTCCTGCCAGCCCGAGGCAAGGGCTTTGGGTAAGCTACCCAACGATAAAAGCAATAGAAAAAGCATTTTCATGAGAACCTCGGGTTCGTTATACTCGTGATGTTTGGTGAATCAAAGTAACGCCAAAATTTTGGAAAAAAATATAAACAGAGGATTTTATTTTATATCGAAGGCTTCTTTACTGGGGCCGGTGAGAAAGTGAGAGGGAAGAGCTGAATATTGAGCGAGTAAACCTCGGTAGAACAGCCGATAGACATGGATTCTGCAAGCGTGCGTCGAAAATCAATAATCATTTTTTTAACAGCTTCAAGGTTCTCTGGAGCGGCGGGAAAGGTGATCGATGAGTAATCGCGTGCATGAACTTCAACTTCGCTTAAGCGCTTTAAGGCTAACGAAATTTTTTCTTGATGGGACCTCCGTATCATCTCGGAGGGAATATCTGTTTCAGTGGCAATTTTATTTTTTGAAGGCCGCCATTTGCCGTCAAGGAGTTCGATCATTCGGAGTTCTTTGAGTTTACGAATGTTCGTATCCGCATCTTCAGGAGAGATATTCAAACGATCCGCCACATTCGTGGGGGTCAGTTCAAAGGCATGGGTCATGAGGAGTGAAATAATCGCGTAAGGGACCCAGTCGACTACGATATGGAGATCTTCTTGTCGAATGAGGACGTCGGCCTTATTTAGGAGGCGCTTTTTTTTATCCCGATCGATAGCAGATAAAAACTGCTCGTTTTCCTGGGGTGTCAATCGAAGCGCGCGAGAAATTTTTTGCGCCGTTTTGAGTGTGGGAATGTTTTCTCCGCCTAAAAGGGAGGTCAGGCGTCCAGGAGATATCCCAAGGAGTTGGGCGTAGGAGCGAAGAGAGAAATGTCCATTCTCTAGATTCTTTTTTAATTCAAAGTGATGTTTTAGAAATTCTTGGACCGAAAGGGCTTTCATTGGCACAACTCTCCTGAATAAGGCATAAACCACAAATATCCACGGCACAAGCCTTTGCAAAGGGGCGATCATTCCGAATTATAAATATTCACTCGGAACAAGAACCTTTCTAATATTTGACCATGAGTCGAATCAAGCTTCGAAGGAAATATGTACTAGGAGGAATCCTATTGTTCCTTGTGGCCGGTGAAGGGGCGCAGAGCTTCATTGGAGCCAGGACGGCGCGCCGGCGCCCGACGACAGGCTGTTTTGCCTCGAATCCGGCTATTGGTACAACCTGTGACGATGGCACGATCTATATCGGTCGGGACTCGCTTAATCGCAAGTTGGTCACGCCTCCGGGCAACTGTTCGCATGAGCCTTCCGGAACACATATGACGACCCCCACGGAACCCTTTACTCCGACTTGCACGGGAACAACCGATGCGAGTGTCGCAAAAGCCTGGGGGGCCTACACTATTGTGACCGGACTAACGGGGACTACGAATGGACGCACTCACACTATCACTTTGGCGACTGGTTACACCACAACTCGGGCGGCAAAGTATTGCTACTATATGCGGTTCGGGGACTACTCGGATTGGTATCTGCCGGCTCGCGGAGAGCTCATGCTCTTTTGGACGAATAGGGCCCTCATCAATGCCAACCCAATTGTCGGTATGAAGTCGGATGCGACCTACTATTGGTCATCGACAGAGTACAGTTCCACTCACGCTTACGTCATCCGATTCAATGACGGGAACCTATTTACTGGGGGAAACAGAGACAACAATGTTTCTGGGAATATAGTACGGTGCATACGGCGTCATCCCTAAAACAGGGAAAAGTGCGGAATACAGTTTTGGATACCTTGTGAAAGATCCGTTTCGTGCACTATTTCCGTCGAAAAAGCCATGTTTTCACTCAGGCGCTCCCCAGAGGGCGCGCTTTGCTGTACACTTGACATAATGGCAGGCTACATCTCTGATTGTGGGGAGCGTTTCTCTAGCGCACCCCTATGATTCATTTCGTTCTAAAAGTGTCGTTCTCCGGCAAGTAGACAATTTATAACCACCCAAGTCTGTTTAAAGTTAATGTAGAAGAGATGGTAAGGCATCGTTTTCGCAAAAGAAGGGAAACTTAGAAACCCCAGCAGGTGCTATTTCTGCTGCAGTGATTTAGTGGAGCGACCATGAAGTTGAAATTTTTTTTGATGATTATAACCTTAAGCTTTGTGGCTATGTCCGCACATGCTGAAATCAAAAATGAACAAACGATTTTAGGTAGCTTGCTTTCGCGCGCCGGCGTGGTGAAGCGAAAACCCTTAAGCAGTTTAGACCTAAAGAATTTGTGTGAGCGTGACTTCACCAATGCTTACACCCTGTATGGCGGCGCGAATAAAACGGTCAACTGCAGCCGAGGAACGATTCAGTATCGCGGTTCCAACGATTTTCGATCGCCTGCTGATATGAATCGAATTCTAGAAGACATTCACGCGGGTTTATCATCTAAGAAAAAGACTTTTGTTCATTGTAATAATGGGGCCCATGCTTCGGGATTTGTTGCAGCTATCGCCTTGAGAACTTTCTGTGGGATGACCGCCGATAAAGCGATTGTTTACTGGGAGCGCACTCTTAATGGGTATCCTTTGCAAGAGCCGAATCGATCTAGCTTGATGAAGCGCATTCGTACTTATCCAGTACGTCGGGATCTGGAGCTTAATGCGGGGCAGAAACAGTCTTTCGGTTGTCCAAACTAAACTCACGAATCTGTTTTTCGACTAAGGGCTGAAGTCGTCACGCTTTTGATGTGTTGATTTTCGCCGGTATCATTTTGTCTCGGCACGCCTCCTGCAGTGATCTCTTTCTAGCTATCTAGCAATGAAAAGGGGGATTTCATGCTTCGAAGTATTTTAGTAGGTGTCTTGGCTCTAAGTTGTTTTTCACTGGCCCATGCGCAAGAGGATTTAGCGCACCGAATTCAGCAGCGCAGTGAAGACATTCGTCAGCTTTTGTATTCAAGAGCCCGATCACTGAGTTCTCAAACTCAATTGCAAATTTTGGAACAGCTCCGTGGAATCGAAACCTTGGTCAGTCGCGACAATGGTAATGGGGGAGGCAATGGTGGCGGAGGGCGACCGGCTCCCTATCCAGATCCGGCGAAACCACCAACTCGACCAAGCCCGCCATCGTATGGAAACTCCATCCGCGGTCAAATCGAAAACCAGAGCTTTAATTTTGATGGCTCCAGTCGCCAGGATATTTTTGACCAGTGTGTGGCCTTTGTGCAGTCTAAAGGCTTAATTAAAGTTGACGATATCAGTGTCAGCGTGAATTTTCGAGATGCCGTGGTTTTAAGAAACAGCTCTTCCTACTGGAACGGCGCCGGTGAAGTCTGTCTTCAGGTAAATGACGTGCTTATTCGCGAAGGCATTCAGGCCGATCGAAGTCTTCTGTCATTTGATGGGGCTATGGAAACTTACGGATTTTCATTTAGAGGCAGGTCTTTTGCTGAGGTGAGCACGCAGTGTGAAGCCTTCGTTAAGGCAAAAGGTTTATCTCAAGTCGACGACATTGTGGTGTCTGTCAATATGGAGCCCTTAAAGGTTCTTAGAAATTCTTCGAGCTACTGGAGAGGAAGCTTTGAAATCTGCCAACAGGTTTTGCAGCAGCGCTAGCCGTTGAACTCCAAATGATCTCAAGAAGACTAAATTCAAGAGCTCTAAGCTCAACAAACCTAAACTCAAGAGCCTCGGTAAAAGCCGGGGTTCTTTTTTTTGCGGGCCCTACTGACAATTTCCCTGCGCCCACTGTTTGAGTTCCGGTGATTTTGATTTCACAGGATCAAATGTGCCGATGCGACTAAATGCCCAGACAAAACGTTCGGCGTAGGCGTTGTATTCATTCACATAAACCAAGCCATCGCAGATGCCCCAAAGCCCCTCATCGGCGCCAAAATATTTTTCCTTATGAGAGCCGCGAATTTCGACGGGTGGGTTTTTGTGGCTCTCGCAGCTGTAGACACAAGACCACTTGCGAACCCCGCCCCACCAAGTGTTAACGACTCCATCTGCGGTATAAGCTTTCGTGTTTGGATTTGCCGTGCACACGCAATTAGAAGCAAAACTTTGAAGCGATGCCACAAGTGAAAATAGAAATACCAAGGCTGAAGTTTTCATATTGCGCTCCTATGGAAAAAGAAGTCGTTTGTAAATTCAATTCGGTTGTATCAAAAGGCGGAGCGGAATACCAGGCCCCTGCCAAAGAGGAGGGCCTGAGCGGGAATTATTTTCCAAGCCCTTTCGCGCAGGTCCGTATAAGAGTATGTTGGCCCAAATTCATACGGAGGGTTGTTCTGTGAAATGGATTGTCGTTTTTAGTCTATTAAGCTTGAGTGGTGTCGCCTTGGCTGGTGAAGGCTATGTTACCTGCAGACAAAAACAGTGGCAGACCGTGCCGGGCGCTGACAGTGTATTGTCTTTAAAGTCTCGCTCATGTGTACGGGTTAGCAGCGGATTTTTTGATTTTGAAACTTTAGAAATTAAAGCCCGTCGGCTTTGCCAAGAGTGGCAGTCTACTCATGAGGTCGAGCAGTTGAAAGCACAGCTCTTTGCAGATCAGATCTCCTGCACCCGTGACCAGCGTAGTTTTTATAAAACCCAGAGCTCCCTGCGACCCGTTATGAAAGAGACTTTCGATGGAAGCGTTGAATTCCTTTTGTACCAAGATGCCAGTCAGCCTTACTTTGACGAAGAGGCCGGTCGAGAACGCGCTCGTTGGGCTCAGTTGGAAGATCAGCAGTGGTATTGCGCTTTGCCGGGACAAAACTTTTATGCGCGTTACGAATACGGTAAAAAAGAGACGGGCCTAGTTCTGCGCGACCTTTCCGGGAATTCCCAGAGCTTTCAATTGCAGCTTCAGAGCGGTGATCTTTTGCTGTGGGGCCGTCTATCTAGCTCCAGTTTCGAGGAGGGCGGGGACGTACACTCCGTCGAAAATGGCAATGGGCCCCAGGGTCATAATGGTTTTGAGCTAAAGGATGCGGCAGGCCGAGTGAGGGCGGCCTATCGAATGAACTACCTTTTAGATTTGCACCGCGACCCCTTGATGTCTTGCTACTAGGACCGCTAGGGAGTCGGGGTGCGGGAGCCAAAATAGCTCAAAAGAATCGATAACTTAAAGAGAGTTGGGCATTTTTTGACCTTTTCCTCAAAAAGCTTGATTTTCCCGGTGCTTCGACCTAAAACAGTGAGTCCGTGATTACAACTGACTAAGGCATATATTAAGAGCTATCCCCATCGGGAAAGACGCCTTACCGGAGAAATGGTAACATCATGAAAATGCGCACGCATTCTGGCGCTAAGAAGCGCTTAAAGCTTCTTTCCAGCGGCAAAGTTAAAAAGAAAAGCACTCGTATGCGCCACTTGAACTCCCACATGAGCTCAAAGGTGAAAAGACAACTTGGTAAGACATCTTATGTAGAAGACGCAAATATGCTTCAAGTAAGACGTTGCCTGGTATTCTAAGAAACCTTTGTTCAATAGTTTAGATTTAAAAATTAGTCGGAGTAAAATATGGCTCGTGTAAAAAGTGGTAAAACAAATCGTGCTCGTCACAAAAAAGTTCTTAAAAGAGCAAAAGGTTATTATGCGGCAGGTAGCCGTGCCTATGTTCACGCGGTAGAAAAAAATGACCGTGCAATGGCTTATGCTTATCGCGATCGTAAAGCAAAGAAACGTAACTTCCGCACCTTGTGGAACCAACGTATCAATGCAGCGGCTCGTTTGAATGGCACTACCTATTCTCGTTTGATCGGTGGATTGATCAAAGCTGGCATCCAAGTTGACCGTAAAGTTATGGCTGACATGGCAGTAACAGATGCAGCAGGATTCGCTGCTCTTTGCAAACACGCAATAGCTTAAGCTAAAGCGCTGTAGAGAGCCGCTGAGGTTATCTTATGCAGGAGTCCCCAACACAATTTGAAAAAAGAAAGCGCGACCATATTCGGATCGCGCTGGACTCTCGGTCGCAGACTGAGGGACAAAGCGGGTTGGATTCGGTTGATCTTGTGCATGAGGCCTTACCGGATTTGAATTTAAAAGAGGTCGATCTATCGACCTCTTTTGTTTTTAAGAGCGAAGCTCTTCCTCTTTCTTCCCCCATCTTTATTTCATCTATGACCGCCGGCCATGAAAAAGGCCGAGAGATCAACGAGGCTCTGGCTCGTTTGAGTGATCGTCGTCAGATCCTTATGGGTGTTGGTTCGCAACGCCGAGAACTGGATGATTCCAATGCTGCTCAAGAATGGAAGCAAGTGCGCGCCCAGGCGCCCAAGGCTTTGCTTTTGGGAAATATTGGAATCGCTCAATTAATTAAAACTCCCATAGATAAAATCCACCGGCTGATCGAGTCTGTGGAGGCAAAAGCTGTTTTCGTGCATTTAAATTCCCTGCAAGAGGCTTTGCAGCCAGAAGGCACGACCGAGTTCAAAAATGGCCTTTCAGCCATTGAAAATCTGGTGAAACTCTCAAAGGTGCCGGTCATCGTCAAAGAGGTGGGCTGTGGATTCTCGGTAGAAACCCTTATGCGACTTCAGGAAACCGGCCTCTTTGCCGTTGATGTCAGTGGCAAGGGTGGAACTCACTGGGGGCGGGTCGAAGGTTATCGCTCTGAAGACACTGAAATTTTGCACAAAGTAGCACAAACTTTTTCTAACTGGGGTGTCAGCACGGTGCAATCTGTGTTAAACACTCAAGAAGCAAAGCTGTCCTGTGAGGTTTGGGCCTCGGGCGGTGTTCGCAATGGTTTAGATGTGGCCAAGCTCTGTGCTTTGGGCGCACAAAAAGTGGGAGTTGCTAAGCCCTTTTTGGAAGCGGCCCTTCAAGGCGACCAAGCCTTGGAAGACCTCCTGAATCAATTTGAAATGGAGCTCCGGATTGCGATGTTCTGCACAGGCTCGCAGAACTTGAAAGAGCTGCAAACAAAGAAGGTGAGACTGTGATTAAAAAAATTCAAGACATCTTCAAAGGTTTTTCAAAACTCACTCGCGAAGAGCGCCTAACGGCTCTTCAGGATGTGGGCGTCTTGCATGAAAAAGATGCTGAATACTTGGCTAAGGGTGGATTGCGTGACACCACTTTGGGCGAAAAGTTTATTGAAAATGTTATTGGTTATTTTCAAATTCCACTGGGTGTAGCAACGAACTTCCGCATCGACGGACAAGACCGCGTGATCCCGATGGCCGTTGAAGAAACTTCGATTGTGGCCGCGGCTTCAAAAACCGCAAAATGGATTCGTGATGCCGGGACTATAACCACGGAAGTTGTGGGTACCGATATCATCGGTCAAATTCAATGCGCAAAAGTAAAAAACTTTGTCGACTTTGAAAAACAAATTCTCGCGCAAAAAAACTATCTGATTGAAATCTCGAACCGCGAAGTCGCCTTTGGCTTAGTTCGTCGCGGTGGTGGCGTTCGTGACTTACAAGTTCGGAGGGTCCCACGCGGCGATGGCACGGACATGGCGGTCGTGCATGTACACATGGATCCTTGTGATGCCATGGGTGCCAACATCATGAATCAGGTGTGTGAGTTTTTAAAAGAGCCGATTGAGCAGTTCACGGGTGAAAAAGTCACCATGTGTATTCTCTCAAATCTTGTAGATACAAAACTCACGCGAGCAACGGTTCGCATCACAGAGATTGATCCTGAATTGGCAGAGAAAATTTCAGAAGCATCTCTATTCGCACAACAAGATCCTTACCGAGCTGCGACCAATAACAAAGGTGTTCTCAACGGGATTGATCCGATTCTAGTGGCAACAGGAAATGACTGGCGCGCGGTGGAAGCGGGCATCCATGCCTATGCAGCTCGTGATGGTCAGTATCGTTCGGTGACTCGTTGGTTCCGTGACGGCAACGGCTTGACAGGTATTTTTGAGGCACCCTTGATTGTGGGCACTGTCGGCGGGATGACAGCTTTGCATCCAACAGCCATGCTTTCGATGAAAATGCTGGGCACAACTTCTGCCAATGAACTTTCCAGAGTGATTGCGGCCGTGGGCTTGGTGCAGAACCTAGGTGCTTTGCGTGCCTTGACCACAGTGGGCATCATCGAAGGTCATATGAAATTGCACACCAAGAATTTAGCTTTGGGTGCGGGTGCTGAAGAAAAAGAGATTCCAATGGTGCAAAAGAAGCTTGAAGAAATTCTGGCGATCCGTAAGCGAATCTCATTAAGCAATGCCATTGATGTGCTAAAAGAGTTGCGGGCTTCGCAAATTTCTAAGCCGTCACATGTTCCCTCTTCTAACTCGACAACTCCACACTAAGGAGTTGTTCGTGTCATTTCAGTCTTCTTTGCAGTTCTCGATCCCAGGAAAAACATTTATCGCCGGTGAGTATTTGGCCTTGCAAGAGGGGCCTAGCTTGGTGTTCTTGTCCCAGCCTTGTTTTAAAATTGGTTTTCAAAAAGGCACGGGCCAACATTCCTTTCACGCAGAATCCCCGGCAGGTCAGTTTATTCAACGGCACGCAGATCTGTTTTCAAAAATCGATATCGATTTTCAAGATCCTTATCAGGGACGCGGAGGCTTTGGGGCCTCTACGGCGCAGTTTTTAGCTTGTTATGCTTTTAGCCTGATACAAGAAGTGCCCCATCAAGATATGCAGAAGCTTTTTGATATCAAACACCTTCTAGAGACTTATTATAAAGTCGCCTGGAAGGGCGAGGGTCAACGCCCCAGTGGGGCCGACCTTATTGGACAGCTCAAGGGTGCACTGACCTTTTTTGAAAAACGTCGCGGTATGATCGCCGTAACGGGCTGGCCTTTTTCTGGTTTAGAGTTTTACGTTTTACATACCGGAAATAAAGTGGCGACCCATGAACATCTTAAAGGTCTAAAAGAGTTTGATGCCAGCGAGTTGGAAAAAGCGATGGCCCTGATTCGCAAGTCCTTTGAGGCGCATTCAGAAGACATGTTTGTCGAAGGTATTTCCGAATACGCCAAAGCTCTTGAAAAATTGAATTTTACCTGTGATTTGAGTCGAAGTTTGCTTTCAGATATTCGCGGTCTTGATGGTGTGCTAACAGCAAAGGCCTGTGGTGCCCTGGGGGCGGATGTTTTGATTGTTGTGACGAAAACAAATGAGGCTCAAGCCTTTAAAAGTTACTGTCAGACAAAGGGTCTTGCTGTTGTGGCCTCCAATCAAGATCTAGCCTCTGGGTTGCAAATGCATGTGAAGGATCATTTATGAAACCAGTTTTAGTCTCCGCCCCTTCAAATATTGCATTGATTAAGTATATGGGAAAAGTCGAAGGACAGGGCAACACGCCGACCAATGCGTCGTTGTCTTATACCCTAGATAACCTAAAAACTTTTGTTCGCTTAACGATTTTAAACGAAGGCCCCGATCAGTGGAAGGCTTTCGTGCGCGAAGATCTGCAAGAAATCAACTTGTCTGAAAAAGGACAGCAGAGATTTTTAAAGCACCTGCAAATGTTGAAAACAAAGTGGGGCGTTGAAAAAAACTTTCTGGTGGAGTCAGCCAATAACTTTCCCTCGGACTGTGGGCTGGCAAGTTCGGCCTCTAGCTTTGCGGCTTTGACATTGGCAGCAGCTGAAATGTTTCAGATATTGAACCCTCAATCTTGGGGCACAGATCGTAAAATCTTGTCAGAGCTGTCTCGTCAGGGCTCCGGCTCTTCGTGTCGTTCTTTGTATTCCCCTTGGGCGCTTTGGCAGCATGAGTACGCAGAACCTATGGCGCTTGAACTGCGCGACCTTCATCATATGGTAATTGTGGTGGAAGACTCTAAAAAAGAAGTTTCTAGTTCTGAAGCCCATAAGCTTGTGACCACCAGTCCACGATTTACGGGACGAGTGGAAAGAGCCGAGCTGCGCTTAAAAGACCTGCTGCAAGCCTTGCAGTTCAATGACTGGCATATGGCGCGACAAATTGTTTGGGATGAGTTTATCGACATGCATCGTCTTTTTGAGACCAGCGTGCCGGCTTTTGGTTATATGACGGATGGCTCCCGGCAAGTGATTGCGGACTGCAAAAGTTTTTGGGATAAGTGGCAAGATGGTCCTATGGTGACCATGGATGCTGGAGCTAATGTTCATTTGCTTTTTAGAAATGATCAGAAGAAAAGTTTTTCTACTTACAGAGAGCATTTTGCAAAAACCTTTAAAGTTTTAGCTTTTGAAAGCGTTAACGAAAATGTCCATTGATTTTACTTGTAAGGCTTTTGGAAAGTGGATTCTAGCTGGGGAACACGCCGTTTTGCGTGGTGTTCCGGCGTTGGTCTTTCCGTTAAAATCCCGCGTACTTGAATTGTCTTACAGTGCAAGTGAATCCCCCCTAGAACTTCGCTTGGTCGGAGAGCACGGCAATGAGTTGCAACTCTTGGTTTGGGGAGTCTTAGAAAAAGCCTGCGAGCTTAAAAAAATGTCGCGAGCTGATTTAAAAGGAATTTTACTGATCGAGTCCTCCATTCCCGTGGGTGCAGGCATGGGAGCTTCTGCCGCCTTGTGTGTTGGCCTATCGCGCTGGTTGGGTTTTTTGGGGTATTTGCAGGAATCTGAGTACTACGAATTCGCACGCCAATTAGAAAATATGTTTCATGGTGAATCTAGTGGAGTTGATATTGCCGTGGCTTTGTCGGGTGAAGGACTTCGATTTGTCAGAGATGGCGAGCGTAAGAAGTTGCCAGTCGCTTGGGTTCCGCAATGGTATATCTCGTATACCGGAAAACGTGGCGTTACACTCGATGCCGTTACAAAAGTTAAGGATCTCATCGCGAAGAATCCAAGCCTTGGTGAAAAGATTGATCGTGAAATGGCAACGGCTGTAGAAAAAGCAGAGCGCGCTTTGATGATGCCACAAGCTGAAGGTTTAAGTTTGTTGGCAGAAGCTGTCGATTTGGCTGGTCAGTGTTTTGAGCAATGGGGTTTGAATGAAGGCGCACCTGCGAGTCATTTAGCTTTGTTGCGTGAAAAAGGGGCCTTGTCGGTGAAGCCCACGGGTTCTGGCGGAGGCGGTTATGTGCTGTCCCTGTGGGATCATGAGCCTCCTGCGGAGTTGAAGCTTTTGTCTTGTTAATGCTTGTGCATGTGTTGCGACTCCGATTTCGTGTTTGTTGAGAGTATTTTAGTTTGGTTTGTGGCTCAATCGGCAGTCCTGATAGTGTACTATCAGGACTCTAGGGTAGGGTTGACAGCCTCATTGCTAGGAGTGACAGGGAGACCAACATCTCCCTGCCACGATGGCCAATGCCGTTCGGTTAAGGGGTCCTTCTTCTTGTTACCTTGCTGTGAACAGGAAATTTGCTGAGTTTTCTTTTCACGACCCTGTTGTAGCTGCGGGTATACCGAGTCCGTCGCTC
>JBBKWD010000220.1:0-9484 GCA_037968775.1 Bdellovibrio sp. | reverse complement strand
ACGACTTTAGGCTTCTCAGTACGAGCTGAGCTTGCACACCATCATCAGGGACAGTTCCCAAAAATATGCTTGTAAGGTTTAAATTCGATGAGCTTTACGCCGCCGAACCCTTCTCTAAACTATTCTAGCATGTTCGTTAAAACCGTCAATCGAACCGGACTCTTACTTTTTTGTAAACGACCGATAAAATGCTTATGACGCCAGAAAAGCTAGATTTTATTTTTCCTTTCGCAGTTTTTTTCTATGGACTCCTCATGGTGTTTGTGCTGGAAAACCCTTATTTAGTGCGGATTGGCCAAGAGCGTATGGGTGTAGCCTTTCAGAATTTGGCACGACATAAATCCTTGGGTTGGGTGTGTTTCTTTGTCGGTGGATTGTGGGCCGCACAAAACATGTGGTCCTTTGCGCTCTAGCTCCTCGACACTCAAGACACAGGTCCCTATCAGTTGACTCCTCTAGAGGGGGGCATTAGTTTTGCCCCATGTCGGATTTTCCAAATCAGCCCCTTCGTAAAACAGATATTTCGGCTCAGGCCTCGGCGTCCCTAGGCGACGAAGCACAGGCAACGTCAACGGAACCAAGTGTTCTTTCTGTTGAGCAATTGAATCTCTATATCAAGCAACTTTTGGAAGGCCAGATTGGCAGTGTTTGGGTCAAGGGAGAGCTTTCTAATTTCAAAGCTCATACCTCGGGTCATTTTTATTTTAGCCTTAAAGATTCTCGGTCGCAAATTTCTGCTGTGATGTTTCGTGGGCACAATGCTCGTTTGAAATTTAAGCCTCAAGATGGCATGGAAGTTTTAGTTCGTGCCAAAGTCACTGTCTATGAACCTCGTGGAAACTATCAACTGATGTGTGACATGATGGAGCCCGTGGGTGCTGGTGCTTTGCAAAAGGCTTTCGAGCAGTTAAAGCTAAAACTGAAAGGCGAAGGCCTTTTTGACAGTGCTAAGAAACGCCCCATTCCCGCGTTCCCGCGCCATATTGCCATTGTCACCTCGCCAACTGGGGCGGCCATCCGCGATATCATCAATGTGATTTCTCGCAGAGCAAATTCTATTCAGGTAACTGTCGTTCCAACTGTTGTTCAGGGGGAAGCTGCGGCTCCTCAGTTAAGAAATGCCTTTCAAAAAGCAACCGCCTTGCCAGGCGTTGATGTTGTTATCATTGGTCGTGGTGGTGGTTCGATTGAAGACATGTGGTGCTTCAATGATGAGGCCCTGGCGCGATTGATCGCAGCCAGTCCGGTTCCAGTTATTTCTGCTGTCGGTCATGAAATTGACTTTACGATTGCTGACTTTGTCGCCGACTTGCGTGCGCCGACTCCGTCAGCAGCGGCAGAGTTAGTTGCCAAGAGTGCGGCAGAGCTCAGTAATAAAGTGGACTCTGCGGAACGCATGTTGCGTTTGACCTTTGAAAAAAAGATGAAGTTCTTGCGTGAAAAAATGTTAGGCCTTTCGAAGCGCTTGGTTGATCCTAAACGTCGGCTGCAAGATCTAGAGTTGCGCAATGATGATCTATTGAATCGCCTAGAACTTGCAATTCAGCGCCGCTTACAAGATAGACAGCATCGTGTGACTTTGTTCCGCCAAAAACTCGGCAGTCCTCAAGACCTGATTGATCGGAAGAAAAAGGATCTTAGTTTTTTAAAAGCTCGTGCCGAAAAGGCCTTGGTCTATTCCGTAGAGCGAAAGCATTCGGCCCTGACTCGTGTGTTGGCGGTTCTGGATAGCCTTAGCCCGCTCAAGGTTGTGGATCGCGGTTATTCAATAGTTACTAAAAATAAACATGTTATTAAGTCAGCCAATCAGGTGAAAAAAGGCGACAGCCTGGAAATTCGTTTGGCAGAAGGTTCAATCACCGTCGTGGTTGAATCCACAGAAGGAGTATAGAGATGGATTTTGAGAAAAAGCTCGGTCGTCTTGAGGAAATCGTGACCAAAATGGAAAAGGGAGAACTTGCACTTGAAGATTCTCTTAAGCTTTTCGAAGAGGGTGTAAAGCTTTCTCGCGAATGCCATCAGCGTTTGAACGAAGCTGAAAACAAAGTTAAAATTTTAATGTCAGTTGATTCTAATGGCAACGCTGTGACTGCTGACTTTTCTCCAGAGGAAAAATAGTTTTGGATCTCGCCTTGCAGTTTGAAAGTGAAATGGCAAATCGGGTGCAGGCTGTGAATCAGTTTGTGGAAAAGTATTTATCTGAAATGGATTTGCCGAAAATTCAAGCTGTGGTTGACTTGCAAAAATCGATGCTGTACTCGGCAACTAACGGCGGAAAAAGATTTCGCCCGGTATTAAGTTTGTTGATTGCAGAATCTTTAGGCTGTCCAGCGGAAAAAGTTTTGTCCTTTGCGATGGCCGTCGAATTTATTCATACCTATTCTTTAATTCACGATGATCTGCCGTGCATGGACAATGATGACCTCCGTCGCGGCAAGCCCACAAATCATAAAGTTTTCGGCGAAGACTTTGCCTTGTTGGCTGGAGATTCATTGTTGACGGAAGCTTTCTTGGTTATTGCTGAGTCCTATAGTGACAATGGATTTTTGGCTGCAAAACTCACAAGTCTCCTTTCTCAAGCTGCCGGAATTCGAGGTATGGTGGGGGGACAGGCTTTTGACCTGCGCGCCGGTGATAAAAAATTAACACCGCAGGAGCTCAGTCATTTGCATGCTCTTAAAACGGGAGCACTTATTCGAGTGTCAGTCGAAGGCGCGGCTCTTATTGCAGCAGCAAAGCCAACTGATTTGGAAAGCCTCAGGAAATTCGGCGAAGGTTTGGGTTTGGCATTTCAAGTTGCCGACGATATTTTGGATCACGGGGAAAAAGATCAAGATGTGCGCAGCTTCACGGGAATTTTGGGTTTGCAGAGAACTAAAGATTATCTGAAAGAGGTTGGTGCCGAGACACTTCAACATTTACACCAGGTCGTTGCGCCTGGTTCCCTGTTAGAACTCTTAATCGATTTTAATCAACATCGAAAAGCCTAGTATGAGTTCGGACAAGAAGCGCCTTGATTTATATCTTGTCGGAAAATCTTTGGCTTCCTCTCGGACCCATGCCCAAGAACTTATTGAGTCAGGACAGGTCAGTCTTGTTGAAAAAAACCAAATCAAAATTTTAAAGAAGCCCAGCCTATTGGTGGATGACTCGTTGAACATACAAGTGGCGGATGGTCCCGCGAATCGCTATGTTTCGCGCGGGGGGCTCAAGCTGGAGGGCGCACTTTTAAAAGTCGGTCTTTCAGTTAAAGGTCTTTTGGTCTTGGATGTAGGAATTTCCACGGGTGGATTTACGGATTGTCTTTTGCAGCAAGGTGCCGAATTTGTTCTGGGTGTGGATGTCGGCCACGGGCAGGTTCACTCTCGTCTTTTGGTCGACCCACGCCTAAAAGTTCTAGAGGGAATAAATGCTCGCTCCTTGGCGGAGGATCCTCAGATTTTGGAGGTCCTGCCGAAATCTAAATTTGATCTCATTGTGATGGATGTGTCATTTATTTCTGTTGAACTCATCATTCCTCAGCTCGCTAAACTCTTGAAACCTCAGGGCCATCTGCTCAGCCTTGTAAAGCCTCAGTTTGAGGTCGGCATTGACGGACTGGGTAAGGGTGGTATTGTCAAAGATACGAGTCTATATATTGGAGTCGAAGAAAAGATTCGCGCCAGTTGTCTGGCGCAGGGTTTGGAAGTGCGGGAGTACTTCGATTCTTCTATTGAAGGAAAGGACGGAAATCGTGAGTTTTTTGTTTTCGCGAAAATGCCTTAGTGGCCTCTTGCTGTTGTGTCTTGTTGGTTGTCAGTCTATTAAGACCCGTGATGATATTCGTCAACCAACTCCGGCACCAAAGCCTCCTCGAGTCAGTCCTCAACATCCCGAAGCGGCTTCTGATGTGAGCCGTGTGGAAGTTCCCGATGACTCTGATGAGGAAGGTCAAATCACGATGCCCCCCCCGGCTCCGGTGATTCCTGCATTGCCTAAAATTGGAATCATATTGGGTGCCGGTGGCGCGAAAGCCTACGCTCACGTTGGATTTTTGCAAGAGCTCGCTCGCGCCAAAGTTCCTGTTTATGCCATAGCGGGAGTTGAATTTGCTGCTCCGATGGCGGCTTTGTATGCAAATCGTGAATTGGCAAACGACGTGGAATGGCAAATGTTTAAACTTAAGGACGAAGAGGTCATTAAGAAGTCGCTTTTGGGTGGCGTAAATAAAAATAGTGAAGTGACAGTATTAAAGGAATTTTTTGCCACCGCTTTTGCAAAACAAAAGGCCGAAAGCTTCGGTATTCCTTTTGCTTGTCCGTCATACAGTTTAAAAAAGAATCAGACTTTCTTGATGAATCGCGGGTCCCTGGACCAGGTGCTTTCGATGTGTATGGCCTATCCTCCATTTTTCAAGCCCTTTCAAGGGCAGATCAGTGGCGTTCGCGATATCTCTGCAACGGCTCAGTACCTGCGAAAAAAAGGGGCTAACTTTATTGTCTTTGTAAACGTGCTGCAGGCCCCCGGAGGTACTAAGTCATATACAATGGATGCCTCAGCAACTGACAACGTCTTATGGAGTGAGATCGCGGGACTGTATAATAAGCCTTTTGCAGGCGTGGACTCTGTCGTCTCGCTTGCGAATTCAAGTTATGGTATTATGGATTTTGAGAAACGTCGTGAGATCATGGGCAAGGGTGCCGACCAATCATCCAAGCTGTTAAAGGATCTGACGAAAAAATGGGGATTGTAGGAGTTAAGTATGAGAAAGCCCACGATGGATATGAAAATTTTTAAAGAGCGCCGAGCCAAGCTTGCCCAAGAAATCATGGGTGGAGCGATGATCGTGGCTTCTCATCCGGAGTTTATCCGCAATGATGACGTTCATCATCCTTATCGCCAAGATTCGAATTTATTCTATCTGACGGGTTGGGAAGAGCCTGAGTCCATTCTTCTTTTCAGACCGGGATTAAGTCCTGAAACAGTGATGTTCGTGCGTCAACGCGATCCAGAGCGTGAGACTTGGGATGGATTCCGTTATGGTCCAGAAGGTTGTGAAAGCGAATTTCAAGTCGACAAAGCATTCCCGATTGAGGAGTTTTCAAAAGTAGCTCCCCAGTTACTAAAGGAAGTCGATCGCATTTATTATCGTCTGTATAAAAATCTTGAAGTGGATGAGCAAGTCAAAGACGTTCATCTGAAGGTAAAACAACTGCAGGGTCGCACGGGTTATGGATTGTTGCCCTTGCACGATGCCGATATTGTTTTGGGTGAACTGCGTTTGATAAAGTCTGAATACGAACTGACTCAACTGCGCGAAGCTTGTGAAATTTCGGCTCAAGGGCATTTGGCGGCAATGCGTTTCGCTCGTCCTGGCGTTACAGAGCGACAGGTACAAGGTGTATTGGCGCATCACTTCTTTATGAAGGGCTCACCACGTGAAGGCTATTACCCGATCGTGGCCTCTGGAAATGCGGCCACAACATTGCACTATAATTTTAATGACCAGCCTTGCAAAGATGGCGACCTGTTGCTGATTGATGCGGGCGCAGAGTTTAACTATTTCACGGGTGATATCACTCGAACTTATCCTGTAAACGGAAAGTTTACCGAAGAACAAGCGCGCGTCTATGAAGGTGTGCTGAAGGTGCAGAAGACTCTTATTGATTATGTAAAGCCTGGAATCTTTTTCCGGGACTTGCATGATATGGGAACATCGATGCTGACAGACGTGATGTTAGAGCTTGGTTTGTTGTCAGGTCGTAAAGATGATTTGATTCAGGCTTTGGCGCAGAAAAAGTATTATCCCCATGGCATCGGTCACTGGTTGGGTATGGATGTTCATGATGCAGGCTTGTACTTTAAAAAAGGGGAGCCACGTCCTATTGAAGAAAACATGTGCTTCACGATCGAGCCTGGAATTTATATTCCTGCCGGAGATACTTCAGCGCCACAAAAGTATCGTGGTATTGGGGTTCGTATTGAAGACAACATTCGCGTGACTTCAAATGGCAGTGAAGTGATGACGTCTTCTGCTCCGAAGGAGATTTCCGATCTTGAGAAGGTTGTTGGGAAGTAATTTCTTGCTTTTACGGGAGGAGGATCAGGCCTCCTGCCTGTGTTTCCCGAAAATTCGGTCATCCATGGCCTCACCCCTGGCGGGGCTAAAGTTTTCGGGAAAGCAGGGAACGGGTTGAGCCACAAGCGATCGCGCAGAAGCTCAGCCGATACCTTAGAGTCGCGAGAGTACCCTCTCGGGACTGCCGTTTGAGCCCATGAAACAAAATCGTGGGAATATCATAATCGAAAATGGAGTACCCAAAGTCATTCTGAACTTTGGCTTTAAATAAACCGATGCCCTAACCAGCCGTGTGTCTTTGCATTCTCTTGCAACTCAAATTCAGTTTTAAACAATCTGTCGTCTCTTGAAGCAGCGCTCACAGCAAAACTTAGGTGGCTTGCAGACTTTAGAAGTTCAAAATCCCCCATCGTGTTACCAGAGGCAAAGAAAGGCTTTTTGCCGTTTGTTTTTTCTAAAAGAGCGTCTACTTTTCCTTTGCGGTATGTGATGATGCCCTTTTGTTGATCTGTGATGAGATCATTTGTGACGACAGTCTCGACTCCTAGAACATTGTCAAAGTCTAAGCCATACAATCCCGCTCCAGGCTCAACAGCCCACTTGACGGATGCCGTGACGACATAAACCTGAACGCCCTTGGACAAAAATAAATCGATCAGTTTTTTCTGCTCAGAAAAGAGCGGCAGGGGATGTTGGCCCTTAAGCGCATCGAGCGCCCAACCTTGAACCTTATCAAGGGGAAGGCCTTTGCAGATCTGAGCCAACCAAAGATAGCCCTTCAGCGGATCCTCAGCCTTCAGGTTTTCATAGTGCTCCCACGGATGCTTTGGCAGAGGCAAAAGCTTTTCATCAATTTGGTGATGAAAAAAGTTTTCCCCTAAATCCGTATCCCATAAAGTACCGTCTGCATCAAAGGCCGCGATGGGCTCGGAATCTGCTTCTAATACTTGGTCTAGTGTCGTATGAATGCGGGTCCAAATGTCGGTTGAATAGTCTTTGTATTTCATGCCCCTTTAGTATGAAATAAGATCAACCCAATGACAAGGAGTCCAGGGCGCCATGAGTCTTAATTGTCGTGTTATTCTGATGGAAGATCTTCCAGAAATTTTAGAAATTGAAAACCGCAAAATGCAGGATCTTTATCCTGATGAGACTGAACGCATGGTGGCTGGCTGGAATACAAAATTTAGAGTGGAAGCTTTAAATCATTATATTCCTATGGGCTGGAGCTTTCTGGCAATTGATCAGGACACGCAAAAAATTGTCGGCTATTTTATTTCCCAACCCTTGTTGTTCCTTGATGGTCAGACCCAAAGTCTATGGGTAGAGCATGTCCAATACACCACATTGCAAGCGCGTGATGAGCTTTGCGAATTAGCCTACAAACTAGGTCGTGAAAAACATCTGCAACGTGTTTATTTCCCGAATGACAACGGTGTTCCGAATTCTGTGAAATCTTTTAAGAGCGACTCTTGGCAGCCAGGAACTCTGGTGGTTAAGACTACGAAAGGCTAAAACATGAAAAACTTCTCCTTTGCCAACCGAATTCAAAACATCAGTAAAATGAAAAATCAAGAATTCGACCTGGTGATTATCGGAGGAGGTATCAATGGAGCCGGTGTCGCGCGAGATGCGACTGCGCGAGGCATGAAGGTCGCCTTGATTGAGTATCGTGACTTTGCCTCTGGCACCTCTTCAAAGTCCAGCAAGCTGATTCATGGTGGTATTCGTTATTTAGAAAACATGGAATTCAAATTGGTATTTGAGGCCCTCAATGAGCGCACCAAGCTTTTTGAAATGGCACCTCACCTTGTTCATCCGCTTCGGTTTATGATTCCGCTTTATAAAGATTCTCGTGTTGGTATGAATAAAATGGGTTTGGGCATGTGGCTTTATGACGCTCTGTCTTTGTTTCAGACTCCCGAAATGCATGAGCGCCTATCCGCCGAAGAATCTTTAAAACGTATGCCGACAATTAGAGATGAGGACTTGCAGGGTTCTTTTGTTTATTCAGATGCCTATATGGACGATGATCGTTTGGTCATTGAAACTTTGCGATCGGCAAACGAACAGGGTGCGATTTGTGCCAACTATGTGAAGGCCACCGGCGCAAAGTTCAATGGCGAAGGTAAAGTTTCCGAGATTCAATGTGAAGATCAAATTTCCAAAGAGAAGTTTTCGATTAAAGGAAAACATGTCATCAGCACTGTGGGGCCTTGGACTGATGAATTGGGCTCGGCTTTGCTAAAGGATTGGAAAAAAATGCTTCGTCCAACCAAGGGCGTGCATATTACTTTACCGAAACACCGCTTACCGCTTACCAGTGCCGTGGTTATGGCTGCTGAAAAAAGTGATCGGATTGTTTTCGGAATTCCGCGCCACGAGATGATTATTATTGGAACTACGGACACCGACTATCAAGAGTCGCCAGAAAAAGTTGTCGCGACACCAGAAGATATTCAGTATCTTTTGGACGTCACAGCTCACTACTTCCCGGGTGCTAACATTACCGCTCACGATATCATTGCAAGTTATGCTGGGGTTCGCCCTCTGGTTCACGACGGATCGGCAAGTGAAGGTAAAACGAGCCGTGAACATACAATCTTAGATGACGAACGGGGCATTACTTTTGTTGCTGGCGGTAAGTATACGACTTACCGTTTGATGTGTGAGCAAACCGTGGATCACGCGCTTCATAGTTTCACGCTGGAAGATCGTGCTCGCTTTGAAAGAGCAGATACCAATCAGCCGCTGAATTCATTTACCAGTCCATCGGCCTTCCACCAGGCCAGATCTCAAGCTTCGGCATGGGCTAAAGAATTGGGAAGACCTTCTGAAGAAATGCATTTGTTAGCGGAGCGCTACGGACTGGAAGCCTTAGAAATTATCAATAAATACCCAGAGACTTACACCCACTGGCAGCTCGAGGCCGCGCAGGCAATTGATCAAACAATGTGCTTGCACCTTAAGGATTTTTTCGCACGTCGCGTGCCCTTGTTTTTAGCCGATAGAAATCATGGAATGCATTCGCTGGATGAAATCAGCGAGGTGTTTCAGGAAAAAATGGGCTGGACGAAAGAGTATCTCAAGCAAGAGCAGCACGAGCTAGGCGAGTACATGGCTCACGAAATCGAGTGGAAAAAGCACTTTCATTGAGTCCACTTAATTCATAAATAATCCTCAAATATTCGAACCCCTAGGGTTCTTTCTAAAATTAGTGGGTTTGCTGGGAAAACCAACTGTAATTCCGAATTCATGCCTCCGGTCCAACAGAGACAATAGCGCGATCTTCCACCATGGTTAGCTGTTTCCCCGCCATCGTGGCCAATGCCGTTCGGTTAAGGGGTCCTTCTTCTTGTTACCTTGCTGTGAACAGGAAATTTGCTGAGTTTTCTTTTCACGACCCTGTTGTAGCTGCGGGTATAC
>JBBKWD010000219.1:0-8828 GCA_037968775.1 Bdellovibrio sp. | reverse complement strand
GTGCTTCTTTCGGATACCGCACGACCGAATGTTATGTTGGAAATTTCCGCCTGCAGTCTATTCGTCTGTTCCGACAGGATTCTTATGAGTCTTGCATCTATGGCAGAACCTATGGAATTTATGGTGACCGCGTTTGGGTGAGCAATGGCTGCCGCGCGACCTTCGCTGTTGAACGTTACTAAGATCTTAAAACTCTCCCCCCCGGGAGTTTGATCCGAGGCTGACTTTTAAAAAAGGTCAGCCTTTTTTTATTTGGACTCTGGGCTTTCAACAGGGGGATAGATTTTCTTCAGAGGCCACCAGCAAGGCGGGGGCTGGCAGTTTTGCACATAATCGCGTAAGCAACGGGCACCCCAGGACTTCGTTAATCGCATCACTTTAAATAGGGGACGATTCCGATAAGGGCCGGAATGATTTGAATAAGGCCTGCTCGCCATAAGTTTCGCGCCGAAAGAATTAAGACGACGCCGGCACCAATCATTGAAATCAGCCCATAGAGAATCAAGGTACTGCCGGCTTGTTGAGTGACTTCACCTGTTCGCAGGCAAAGGCCTAAAAAGACCGCGAGTGCGAGGAACAAATTATAGAAGCCTTGATTGAAGGCAAAAAGCTTCAGTTTGGCAGACGAAGCCTCTTCGGGCTTTAGTGCAAAAACTTTGTTCGTTCGTTTGCGCCCCCACATAAGACTTTCAAGGGCAAAAATATAAAGATGAATAAGAGCCGGTAAGATTGCGAATGATATTTCCATGGCGAAAGTCTATCGGGGTCCGGGGCATTTATCTAAGCTAGGGGCGTCAAAGAAATGCCCGACTTCAGGTCTTGTCATTGTTGGTTTCGGACACATAATAAAAGTGAAAAGTCTTGAGGTGCCCTATGAAAAAACTTTCCACGACGAAGCTTTCCATTCTTGATCTCGCACCTATTTGCGAAGGCAGTCCGGTGGCGCAAGCTTTTAAAAACACTTTGGAGCTTGCTCAACGGGCAGAGGATTGGGGCTACAACCGTTATTGGTTGGCGGAACATCATAATCTGGATGGCATTGCCAGTGCAGCCACTTCGGTTTTGATTGGCTATGTTGCGGGCGGCACCAAAAAAATTCGTGTCGGTTCAGGGGGCATCATGTTGCCCAACCACGCCCCGTTGGTCATCGCGGAACAGTTTGGAACACTCGAAACTCTTTATCCGGGACGAATTGACTTAGGCTTGGGCCGCGCGCCGGGAACCGATGCTTCGACGATGCGAGCCCTGCGCCGAGACCTGGTGGACCGTGATGTGGAATTTTCTGATCAGGTTCAAGAATTGCTTTTCTATTTTGCACCGGCAACTCCGGGACAAAAGGTGCGCGCTATACCAGGTGCCGGTATTGATGTTCCTCTTTGGCTATTAGGATCGAGTCTTTACAGTGCTCAGTTGGCGGCAGTTCTGGGCTTGCCGTTTTCTTTTGCGGGGCACTTCGCACCCGAGTTGATGTTGCAAGCTGTCGAAATCTATCGTCGAACTTTTCAGCCATCACGATTTTTGGCAGAGCCTTATGTGATGATCGGTGTTCAGGTGATCGCTGCGGATACGGATGATCGAGCCGCAGAAATGGCGACCACCAACTATCAACGATTTTTGGGGATCATACGCAATCAACGAATGTCTTTGCGTCCACCAGTAGCTAATATGGACGAGATTTGGAATCCGATGGAAAAGGAACTCGTGCTTTCGAAACTAAGGACCTCGGTCATTGGTGGCCCAGAAAAAGTCAAAGTCGGCATGCAAAATCTAATTGATCAGACACAAGCAGATGAGCTGATGATCATGTCCGATGCATTTGATTATCGCGAACGGCTGCGCTCTTACGAAATCATTCAAGATCTTGCGAGAAATTAGAAATTCAAATTTGATTCGAGCCTTAAAACCGATTGGCATCCAAAATGCGAAGATCCACAAAGGGACTTTTCCCTTCAATGAGGTCGGCAACTAAGATCCCCGTGCCGGCGCCACTCTGCAGCCCCAGCATTTGGTGACCCACGGCAAGCATTAGATTCGAGACATTTTTGTGATAGCCAATCAAAGGCACGCCATCTGGTGTACAGGGGCGCAGTCCGGCCCATAGTTCTTGAACTTGCAAGTTCTCTGGTAAATGTAGAAACTCTCGGGCACCACGTTTAATGTTTTCTACGCGCTTTTGCGTGATCGAAAAGTCCTGATCAACAAGTTCCAAAGTTCCAGCGATACGCAAAGAGTTTTGTCGTGGCGTGATGGCGATTTTTTTCTCTACAAACATCATCGGATATTGGGGTTGTGTCTCTAAAGAAGGCACAATCATCGCATATCCCTTGCCGCCCAGGATCGGAACTCGCAAGCGCAGAAGCCGGGCTAATGATTTAGACCAACTGCCGGTGGCAACAACAACTTGTTGTGCAGACACTTCACCTTGGGAAGTTGAGATGGATTGAACTTTTCCGTCTGAAATTTTTAAGTCTAAGAGCTCACAGTTCTCAACCACTTCTCCGCCAAATAAAAGAATTTCTTTCTTCAGCGCTTGAACAACTTGAAAGGGCTCTGCCATGGCTTCGGCAGAAAAGTAAACGCCGCCCTTTACTGGTTTCAGCGAAGGCTCCATTCTCAGAACTTCGTCGGGGCTTAAAGTTCTTCCGGGGACGCCGAGGTCTTTGACGTAGTTCAGCTCTTCAACGGCAGCCGCTACGCCAGCGGTTGTTTGGCTGACCATCAAGAGGCCCTTTTGTTGAAAATAGATTTCGGGATATTTAACGCCTAGTTTTTCGTACTCGGTTAAGCTTTTTTTAGAAAGCTCTACCAAGCACTGAACCGCGCGCTTTGCCTGTGCTTCGTTCATTGCTTTCATAAATTGAAAGAGCCAAGAAGCTAAATCCAAGGAAAGTGAGGGCTTAATATAAAGGGGGCCTTGCGGATCTAAAAGCCACTTCATAGATTTTAATAGCATGCCAGGCATGGGGAGGGGCATGGAAAAACAGGGGGTCATCCACCCAGCATTGCCATAAGAACAACCTTGCCCAACAGAGCCTTTATCAATGACACGAACTTTGGCGCCACGTCGTGAAAGTTCAGCCCCAATGGAGCATCCAATTATCCCGGCACCTACGATTAACACATCGATGTTATTTTTCTGCATTTCTCTATTTGATTTATTTTTGGGGACGAAAGCAATGGGCCTAGTCCAAACAGATTGAAAAGAGGCGAAAAATTGAAGACTCATTTTAGAGGAGGTATTGTCGAGCGCCTAAAGATCGAATCTATCGACTTTGGTCCGTCTCAGGGGTTTTTACTGTCAGCAATTGAAAACTCATCAAATACGCCGCGTGTTTCGTCGTAGTTCCACAGTTGCCCATTCTCGATATCGAAATAGACGCCAAAAAGCTCTAGATTGCGCGCCTTAATCGCTTCTACGATGAACGGGAAAGTTCGCAAGTTTTCCATGGAGATTGTGATCGACTCTCGTTCGCATTCGCGGCAAAGAGTATCCACATCGGCGTGAGGCAGCTTCTTTAAGACCTTATCCCTTGCATCCGTAGCGATTGTCATCCATTGGGCTACAAAGCCTGCTTGACGAGAATCTGCCGTGTGAAAAAGGGAGCGAATGCCACCACATTGGCGATGTCCTAGAATGACGATATTTTCGACCTCTAAGTTAACCACTGCAAATTCAATGGCGGCACTGACCCCGTGAAAACCCTGTGAAGATTCAAAGGGAGGCACTAAGTTGGCCACGTTGCGGACAACGAAAATTTCACCAGGTGAAGATGAAAAAACAATGGCGGGATCGACTCGTGAATCACTGCAGGCAATCATCAAAGTTTTGGGTTTCTGGCCAACGCTGGCGAGCTTGCCATAGATATGAGAATCGTCGTTAAAGTAGCGTTCCCGGAAGCGTCTGAAGCCGGCGACCATTCTTAAAATTTCTTTTTTGATTACTCGTTCTTGAGACATACCTTCATTCTGTATCAGAATTTCGGCTTTTACCGAACAGAATTTTTTGCGCAAATCGACTTTTGCTTCCGGGTAAGGGTCTTTAGACTCTGTGAGTTACGCTCTAGGCTCTTTCTGAGGGGGCCGGTGAAAAAGGACGGATTCCATTCAAGCAGCGTCTCTGAATACTTGAAAATAATTCGAAATGGCCTCAGCACTCTTGAAAGCTCTGCGAGGTCCTAGTATCGATAGGCGATGAAGTCTTTTACGTCGTTTCTTGTCGTTCTCATTCTTCCCTCGCTCTTGTGGGCGCAGGGTGTTCGCATTAAAGTTATAAGCGTTCACGACGGGGACACCTTAACGGCTGTCGGGGTCGAAAACTCCACGCGCTACAAGGTTCGCCTGATGGGAGTCGATACTCCCGAGATGGATTTCATGAAGGCGAGCCAGGGGGACGTGGCGATTGCTGCTCGGGACTATCTTCGATCGCTTATTCCTGAGGATGGGGTCGTGATTCTGGGGGATGACAGTGAAACTGATAAACATGGCCGAATCCTCGGGCATATAGTCACCACAGATTTAGATATCAATTTGGAAATGCTCAAGCAGGGGTGGGGAGTCCTTTACTTCATTTACCCCTTTAAAAAGCGCCTTGTCAGCGATTTTAGTGAGGCCTCCCGAGAGGCTTTTGAAAACCATCGCGGTCTATTTTCAGAACAATACATAGGTACTGAGGCCCCATATGACTTTCGCATGCGGGCTCAAAATTTGACCGGTCGTAATTGGGTTGGTGACCTGGAATCCAAAAAAGTGGTGTCACAAGAAGAGATCGCAAGCATTCCGATTTGGAAACGAGTCTTTTTTCCAAGTCTGGAGACGGCCCGTCAGTATGGATACAGCTTACCTATAAATTAGAAACTAGACCGACCTTTTGAACTCCCACGTATCCAACCTTGGCCTCGATCTTTATAATCGAGAGGTTGGAGTTGTAATCATGAGTCAGCAACTAAATTTTTATCACGATATTCCCAGTGTTTCTGAATTCATCGAAGTGATGAATCCTAATCACTATCATGAAGCCCCGGAAGCCTGGCTCGTCGTCATGACGGATGTAAAGGGTTCCACCGTAGCCATACGTGCGGGACGCTATCGTGATGTCAATCTACTTGGAGCCGCGGGAATCACGGCGGTGCTGAACGTGGTGACAGAAATTGATTTGCCCTATGTATTTGGTGGGGACGGAGCCACTCTGCTTATACCAGAATCTTCAAGAGCTGTGGTGGAACAAGCCCTGCGAGGAGTGCAGAAGCTATCTCGGGAAAAATTCGGACTGGAACTTCGAGCTGGAATTGTTCCAGTCAAAAAACTGCACGAAATGGGTACCTCCGTGCAAGTGGCAAAGTATGAACTTTCAGAAGGAAATGTTTTGGCCCAATTTCGTGGCGGAGGAATAAATAAAGCTGAAGAGCTTATTAAAAATGACAGCGAAGGGCTTTATAATTTAGTTCCCCAAAAAAAATTTATGGCGCCACCAAATTTGAAGGGGCTCTCTTGTCGACTCGAACCTTTTGAAAATCAAAAAGGTACGATGTTGACTTTGCTAGTGGCAAGTCGAGCCAAGCAAGGGGAAGTCGAAATTTACAGAGACGTGCTTGCACAAATTGAATTGATACTGGGTCATGACTTGCGCAGCGCTAATCCCGTAACCAAGTCAGGATTGCGCTGGAAGTGGCCTCCAAGAACGACGTGGATGGAGGCCAAATCGCAATCATCGGGCTGGAATTTTCCTGCGATGTATTTTCTAACTCTTTTACGTTCTGTGATTTCTCATGTGCTTTTGCGTGGAACGAAGGTGGTCGGTGGTTTTGATCCCACTAGGTACAAAAAGGAATTAGTGATCAATACGGACTGCGCTAAGTTTGACGACGTTTTAAGAATGGTCGTCGATTGCAGTGAAACTCAAGCCGACCGCATCGAAGCCTACTTGCAAGATCTCCATACGCAGGGACGAGCTCGCTATGGCGTGCACCGCTCACCACAGGCTGTTATGACATGTATGGTGTTTTCCGCGTCCGAGAATAGACACTTGCACTTTGTTGACGGATCTCATGGAGGCTATGCAATGGCCGCCGTGGGATTAAAAGGGCAGAGCAAATAGAACCGGCTAAGCATCTGCCTTTTAAGTGAAATTTTATAAAATTTTAATTCTATAGCTCGACCAAAAGAGGGCGACTTTCATCTCCTCCGGGATTTCAAATCTGAAATGTTAAAATCGAAAACTCATAACTTTTCTGCCGCAACTATTTCAAAGTCTTATTTTTTGAATCTCCTCAAAATCGCTCTACAGATCCCACAATCTCCTGCCGATCAGATAATTAGATTCATGTTTAAGTGAATGGAAAAGGAATACGAATGGAAATCAATCTTAAGGATCTTCGCTTCTATGTTTTTTCAGGCCAGGGGGTTCCGGCGGGCTTTGAAGAAATCTACGAAAAAACTTATCATATGTGGAAACAAGTCTGGTCTAAGACAATAACAGAGCTCAGCAGCAACAGCAGTCAGACTTTATTTTCCGATGGGTTCACTCGCCAAACAAAAATCGCTGCCATCTTCGTGGGTGATCAATGCGCGGCTATGACGGCCTCTCGAGAAATGGACTTTACGCTCAGCGCTCAGAGGGAAGACTCTTTGTTAGCGGCATGGGACAGCGAGGCTCATGAGTTGTTGATGAAAGATGGTCCTCGAGTTTCTATCGGCAGTTATCTTTCGGTCGCGCCAGACTTCCGCGGCGAAATTGCGCCCGGAATGACTCTAAAACTTTTGTCCGTCTATATGATTACGCACTGTTTATTGGATTCCGACTGCGACGTGATGACAGGAACCATGCGTTGCAACCGAGGAACAGACAAGTCCGCTTACTCTGCCGGGGCTGAATTTATTAAAAAATCTAAGATGTACGGCGTAGACGTGGATCTGGTGGGCTTTTTTAAAAAGGACATCCAGAAAAACTATGCAGAGATGACCCATCTTTGGTCGGAGACCCTGTGGCAAAATCGCGTGGATTTGATTAATTTTAAGCCGCAAATTCAAAAAGAACAAAAAGCGGGATAAGACGTTCTATGCATAAGCAAAAGTACCTCGAACTGAGAAACAAGCTCGACCTCCAGAAAAAATGGCAGCCCTTGATAACTTATTTCGTGGTTGAAGCAGGACTCCTATTGTTGGCCGCGTTTTTATGGAGTCAGAACTTCAAGTATCTGGTATTTCCGCTTGTCGCAACGGTGATGTTCCGAAACTTTTCACTCATGCACGATGCCGTTCATGGGGCCATTGCTAAGAATAAAACTGTGAATGACTTTATCGGCGCTTGGTGTGGAGGCCTATGCCTGCTGCCGTTTAAGCATTGGAAAACCAGTCATCTGCAGCATCATCTTTGGAGTGGGAATATCGAGAAAGACCCGGTGATGGCATTGCGTGTGACTTTGCCAAAGGCTCCCACAGGTTTACTAAAAGCCTTGAGTTTTGCTTGGCAAGCCTGGATTCCTTCTTTGGCGACCTTACAGTATGCGCTTTTTTGGAAGCTTTCCCTCGGGCACGCGATGAAATCGGGGACCGTAAAATCCTGGGGCGAATTTATTTTGCCGGTGGTGGGGTGGGCAGCCGCCTTTGCAGTGGCTCCAGATGGATTTTTTCTAACAGCGCTGCTGCCGGGACTCGTACTTTATATGGTTGCCGTTGAAGTCGTAAACTTCCCCCATCACCTGCAGTTGCCCATGAGCAAAGGTGACACTCGCGATCCTATTTGGGAGCAATACAAAACATCTCGGACCTGTCTTTATCCGAAATGGTTTGCGCACCATGTGGTTTTAAACTTCAACTATCACTCAGAACACCATATGTTTCCGGATGCTCCCTGGTACGCTCTGGAGTCTGTTCATGAGTTGGTGAAAAATGAATTGCAGGAAAAACAGAATTTAGATTTGAACTTTAAGTGGACCGTGGAAAATCGGCCGCTGAGTTTGCTTGAGGTGATATGCCCACCAGAAATATCTGCTGAACCAGTCAGGGAGTCAGCATAAGAAAAGGCTGAGAATTGACCCAAGCCTTTTAAAATCAAAAATTAGACGAATTGAATTTGCAGAGCTTCTTCGCCAACGGCGATAAGTTCTGCTTCAGAAACAGCAATGGCACCGACTGGTGTTCGTTCCAGGCCTCGGCACAAAGATCCCGCATACTTGAACTGCACCAAGCAAGCCACGTGTTCTTGGCATTCTCTGTCAGGCATATCGCGTGTTTCACGTAAAACGTGGCGAGGAGCCCCGTAAACTAAAAGTGGAGTCATGTGGGTCATAACATGATTGGCAGTTTTCATCATCGTATCTTGAATAACCGACGGGCGCTGCCAAAGTTGGTACCATTCAAAAACAGAAATCTCGAGCAGAGAGTAGCTGGAGAATTGAAAGAAATGAAGATTGCGATAAAGCTGAACCATATTCTTGCCATAGAATTCAATGACTTGACCATGACTGATAGACTTCCAAAACTCATCGTGAATCCAAAAGCCATAGTGATCCAAGGCGCGCTTAAGGAAGGTCTTTTCTTGCTCAAAGCCGACTTCGATAATGCTATCACCAGAAGTTTCAGGTTCAATCCAGATTCCCCAGTTTTCGAAGTATTCCCGAATTTGTGTTTTTTGGTCGCTGTTGAGTTCAGCTAGCTTTTGTAGAGAGGCGTGATTGCAAATGGCGACGTTCAGTCCATAGCGCTTTAATTTGATGGAAAAGTCAGTCAGTGTCCGCAAAAGACGATAGTTTTCGGGATCTTTCAGAATTTCCGAAGAATCTAATTCAAAGGACCTTATCAGCTCAGAAGCGTGCATAACCAACCTACTT
>JBBKWD010000218.1:0-50622 GCA_037968775.1 Bdellovibrio sp. | reverse complement strand
GTGCTTGTGGCAAGCTTTATGAAAATTGCCTACGCCAGCTTCAATGGCGACTCTCTGAATATAAAAAACATTCGATTTGTGTGGGCCCTGCTTCTGATTGTAAATGTAGCGGCACTTCTCTCGTTGTACTTGCCAACAACCCGGGTATTTCATAATCAGATATATTTGGGCGGTCTTTTGGGATTGGGAGTTTCCCAGGCCCTGATTCGTGGGCTGAATCACGCAGGTGTCCAAGTAGTGCTGTGGTCTTCTCTCGCGATGCTCGTGGTATTCTATTCCGAAAAAACGTTGCAAGAAATGGCTGACTTTCCGCGGGGAATTTGGATAGCAGTAAAGAAACGAAAAGTTTTTTCTAAGATATCCACATTCTTTTCAACACTTTTTTCTACCCTTTTTGTTGGATCTGAAAAGAAAGATAAGGCGAAAAAAGACGGGCGTAAGGTCGAAAATACAAAGACAATATTTCCCCTGTCAAACCAGAGGTTTTTAGAAAAGCCTGAGCAACTTAAGTTCGACGAAGACGAGGACGAAGAAGAAGAAGTTGAGGACGTCGCCGCCGAAGAGGCAGACGAGGAAGAAGAAGTTCCAGCTGTCCGCATGGCGCAAAAACGCAAGGTTGTGATGAAAGTGCGCCCTCCGCGCAGAATTGAAAACTGGGTGATGCCAAAGCTAGGATTGTTGGAAGATCCACCGGCCTCGCGAATTAAGATTGATAAAAGTGAAATCCAACGAAAAGGCGAAGCCCTTGTTGAAAAGCTTAGAAACTTTTCAGTAGAAGGTGAAATCGTTAACGCTAAGCCGGGACCCTTGGTTACGATGTACGAGTTTAAGCCAAAGGCCGACGTTAAAATCAGTAAAATTTCTGAACTCGAAGACGATTTGTCGTTGGCTCTTTCTTCTGAGTCAGTTCGTGTGGTCGGACATATTCCTGGAACCGATGTTGTGGGAATCGAGACCGCTAACTTACGCAGAGAAGTTGTTTCCTATAAAGACCTTGTTGCCGATGATCAGTTTTGGAGCGAGGAACTGATTCTGCCAATGGCCCTGGGGCGAGCCGTGGATGGAGAACCCCGAATTGTGGATCTTCGCAAGATGCCCCATCTTTTGATTGCAGGAACAACGGGATCTGGTAAGTCCGTTTTTGTGAGCTCTATTATTTCTGGAATGCTCTTTCGACATTCACCCAAAACCTTGCGTTTAATTTTGATCGATCCGAAAATGGTGGATTTGGCTGCGTTTGCAACAGTTCCCCACCTCATTCTTCCGCACATTACGGAACCAAAGAAGGCTGCAACGGGTTTAAAGTGGGCCGTTCGAGAGATGGAGAAGCGTTATAAATCTCTCTCTAAATTTGGCGTTGGAAAAATCGAAGTCTTTAATGAAAAAACCGAAAAAATGGCAAAAGCTGAAATTGAAGAACATGAAAAAATCAATCAAGAGCTCGATGAAGGAAAGGCCAAACTAGAACAATACTACTACCAACCGCTTCCGTATATCGTCATAGTGGTGGATGAGCTTGCGGACTTGATGATTGTCGAGAAACAAAACATAGAAGAGCCGATTCAAAGACTAACGCAAAAAGCACGAGCTTGTGGAATCCACTTAATTCTAGCAACTCAGTCACCCCGAAAAGATGTTGTCACAGGTTTGATTAAAACAAACATTCCTGGACGCGTAGCCCTTAAAGTGGCATCGAAAATGGATTCTCGAATTATCATCGATGATTCAGGTGCGGAACGTCTTTTGCCAAATGGAGATATGCTTTTCCAAGCTCCGGGAATCGGCAAACCTACTCGCCATCATGGGCCCTATATGTCTGATGCGGAAATCGCAAATGTTGTGAAGCATTGGTCAGATCAGGCTGAGCCTGAATTTGATGCCATGGGAATGAAGGCATTGGATGGATTCGCAGGCGGCGAAGGGACAGACCCTGGAGATTCCGGTGGTTTTGGGGAACAAGAATACGATGAACGTTACGACGAAATTCTTTCCTGGGCATCGGATCAAAAAGAAATATCTGCGTCTTTAATTCAACGAAAATTTCGCCTCGGCTATCCTCGCGCTGCGCGTATGATCGAACTGTTCGAAAAAGAAGGTGTTGTTGGACCCGCAAATGGCAGCAAGCCGCGTCAAGTGCTTGTAAGCAGCTATCGTGAGACATAAAATCCAAGCTTGACTCTGGTACTGGTCGTGTTTTGATTAACCGATCATAAACCATTCAAGGAGGAATTTATGTTTAAAGCTATCGTAGCAGCTCTTGGTCTTGCGTTTTCTGTTAATGCAGTCGCGGCACCATCGATCACAGAAGTTATCGTTCAACAAACTCAGCAATCCATCATGGCTGAAGCTCAAATCCAAGGCTTGGATTGGAAAGTTGGCGACGAAAATAACTACAACCTAGACATGGGTTTCATCAAAGGAACGATGACCATGAGTGTTCGCTCTATCGGTGCTGAAGGCATCTGGATGGATCAGAATATGGATCTTGGTTTCGCAGGTAAGCAAAAAGTTGAAACTTTGTTGGATCCAAACACTGGCGAAGTTAAAAAAATGATCGTTAACGGTAAAGAAGAGCAAGTACCTAAACAAAATATCGAAGTGATCGAAGTTAAAGAAGGCAAAGTGACAGTTCCTGCTGGTTCATTTGATTGCATTCACGCTCGCCTTAAAGATCTTGATAAAAACAATGAGATCAACGTTTGGATGAACCCACAAGCTGTACCACTTTCTGGAATGTTGAAAACAGTTCAACCAAGTCAGTTCGGTGATGTAACAGTTGTTTTGAAGTCTTTCAAAAAGAACTAGGTTCATGATTCGAATTTTTCTAAGAGCCACCCTTTCGGTGGCTCTTTCTTTTTGTGGCACAATAGCTTTGGCGGAATCAAAATCCACTAAGTCTGAGACCTATCAAGACCTTATCGATAAAGCCTATAACTTAATGCTGCAAAAGGATCGCCAACAGGCGCTGACCATTCTGTCGAATGCCCTTCGCAAAGAAAACAAACCCCAAGCGATCGCTGAAATTAAAAAAACGATGTCGGAAATTGGACATGTTTTTTTCTCGGACAAATCACAATCGACCTATGAAACCTCCGTTTCCTTACGAAAAACAGAACCGCTTCAGGCTTTGGCAAAAATGCAAGAGGCAGCCCGCATAGAGCCAGACAACTTTGATATCGTAAACGAACTAGCAAGATTGTTGTTGGCGAAAAACGACTGTTCGGCAGCCCAAGAGCTTCTGATGAAGCAGCTTAAAATGGTGCCTTTTGATGAGGAGCTAAATCTTTCTAATGGCCAGTCCCTAGCCTGTCAGGGAAAGTGGCGGGAGTTTCAGGCCATTTATGACCTTCAAGTTTTAAAAAAGAGCTCGCTATTGAAGTTCTGGTATCCTTTAGAAATTGAAAGACAGCTATTTCTAAAAAATTCAGCAAAAGCTCTAGAAAATCTTTCGACTTTGAGCAAGTCAGACCCTAAATATCCAGAAATCCCCTATTGGACTTGGAAAATCGACGAAGCATTACAAAAGAAAAACCACCAAGAGGCACTTAAATACGTGATGGTCTGCAAAAACATTTCAGCCAATCAGTATCGTCAGTATATGATGGATCCCTGGCTGTGTCGCAGAACTTCCGAAGTCGACACAGAACTTAAGGGGATGAATGGAACAACTCAGTAGCCTCACTCTCATTTTCGCACTCTTTATCCTTTCTTCCTGTGGAGTTAAGGGCAGGCCTCTGCCGCCCCTTACGCCGCCGCCATTGGGCCGAGGTGAGCCGACTTTCGCGGAAGCGACGAAAAAGAAAAACTCTGGAAAATCCAATAAAGATCTTGAGTCCGAAGAGAAAATTCCTTACCCAGAGGATGAGCGATAGTGAAGGCACTGGCGATAAACCTCTATAAAATGTCCGGCGCAGGAAATACCTTTACGCTTGTCGACGCACGAAAGAATTCGCCATGGGTGCAGCTAGAAAAAGGCCTCATGAAATCTCGAAGCGAATTGGCGGCGGTGATTTGCGATAAGACGCTTGGATTTGCAACTGACGGCCTTTTGTTTATTCAAGACGGCTCCGATGGAGCGGACTATAGTTGGGACTTTTTTAATTCGGATGGATCCACCGCAGAAATGTGTGGAAATGCCGCTCGTTGTGCGGCGCGCTTCTGTGCGGATCAGTTTGGCTTAGAGATCAAGAGAGCATTGGTATTTAGAACAGGTGCTGGCGAAATAGAAACAAAAATTCTTCCCGATGGACGCGTGAGTGTACGAATGCCGAAGGCACATGTTATTAACGGTCATCTTGAGTTGATGACGAAATCAAGCTCCACAGAGCACTTCTTTTTTGTAAATAGCGGCGTTCCCCACCTTGTTCAAAAAATTCATGACTTTCACGATGTCGAAGCGTTGAAAGACATGGCCAAAGAAGTTCGTTCTCATGAGCTCCTAATGCCCATGGGCTCAAACGTAACTTTCTATGCCCCGGAATCTGAAAATAGAATTCTGGCGGTGACCTTTGAGCGTGGAGTCGAGGACTACACTTTGGCTTGCGGAACCGGAGCGGTGGCTGCGGCCTTGGCAGAAAATGCAGAAACGGGAAAGGATGATATTTTCGTTCGTATGCCCGGTGGCGTTCTTGAAGTTTCAATTAAAAAAAATGATGATCGTCCCACAATGATTGGAGACGTTGTTTATATTGGCGAATTTAGAATGAATCCTGAGGTGTTAATTGAATGAATTTAAAGGAACCTATACGGCCCTGGTTACGCCCTTTAAAAAAGGTGCGATTGATTATAAATCTTTAGATCAACTTATAAAGCATCAGCTTGAAAATGGAGTCGATGGTTTCGTTATAAACGGAACTACTGCAGAAAGTCCCACCCTCACAGAGGTTGAGAAAGCAGAGCTTTTTAAACACGCTCGTAGTATCTGCGGAGCTAAAGTTCCTTTGATTATGGGCACCGGATCTAACAGCACGGCCCAAACGATCCTAGACTCTAAAAAAGCAGAGGCCCTGGGGGCGGACGCAATTCTTGTTGTTGTTCCCTACTATAGCAAGCCACCTCAGCGAGGACTCTTTCAGCACTTCAAATTAGTTGCTGAGTCCGTAAAAATCCCTACAATTCTTTATAATGTTCCGGGGCGCACGATCACAGCCCTTTCCGTGGAAACAATCGCGGAACTATCCAAAGTTCCTGGTATCATAGGTATTAAGGAAGCTTCTGGAAAAATCGATTTCGCCAACGAAATTATTAAATCCTGCGGAATGGGCTTCAATATGCTTTCGGGTGACGACGGAACCTATGTAGACTTTTTGGGGGCGGGAGGCCATGGCGTTATTTCGGTCGCAACCCACGTGATTCCAAAGCAAATGGTGCAATGGAGGAAATGGGTTCAGAATGGCGAGATGGCAAAAGCACAGTCCGACATAACCAAATATACAGATCTGATTAACTTGCTTTTTATAGAAGCAAACCCGATACCGGTAAAAAAAGCGCTGCAACTGATGGGAATTCTAGAATCAGCAGAGTTGCGCTTGCCGATGATGGAGCTGACGCCAGAACACACTGAAACTTTGCAGCTTGAAATGAAAAAGATGGGTGTTGTGTGAGCAAGAAACTGAAAGTCGGACTCATTGGTGCCACTGGGCGAATGGGAAAAGAAATTGTGCAGTTGCTTCATCAAAGCCGCGCATGTGAAATGTTTTACGCCCCAGCAAGGGGGGAAAAGTGGGATCTTAAGAAATCCGAAAAAGTTTCGGTGTGGATTGATTTTTCTTCACCGGAGTCCCTGGCGGGCAACCTTAAAATGGCAGAAAAATTTAAAACACCTTTCGTTTGTGGAACCACTGGATTTTCAGCAAAAGAAAGATCCATACTTCAAAAGTCGGCTAAAAAAATTCCACTTCTATGGTCTTCTAATATGAGCTTAGGGGTTGCTGTATTGAACGAAGCCCTTAAGGTATTTGCTGCGATATCAGACTTCGACTTTCAAATCGAGGAGTTTCATCACAACAAAAAGAAAGACCGTCCTTCTGGAACGGCACTCACGTTGCAAGAAAATTTGAACAAGGCGATTGGAAAAAAGGCACCTGAAGCACTTTCGATTCGCGGCGGCGGAATTTTTGGGATTCACAAAATTCACGCTATGAGCGAAGAAGAGGTTTTGATGTTTGAACACCAGGCCTTAAACCGAACTGTTTTTGCCAGAGGCGCTATTGTGGCCGCCGAGTGGTTGGTGACGGCAAAGCCGGGTCTTTATCAAATGAGCGACGTTCTTTTTAGAAAGAATAAATGAAGACACTTCAGCACTCGGCCTTGATTCATGTGTCGTTAGATTTAGTTGGGGGCCTGGAAAAGGCTCGAGATCTTTTGTCGCGAATCATGGAGAGTGGCGAAATTTCTTCGATATCCTCGATATACAAGCGCTACTTAACAAAAGATCGAGTTGATCTCAATGCTTGCATGGAGTTTGTTTTCAAGTTCGATACCGTATGGGGTGTTGATCAGTGTTTGCAAATGACAAAAGTTCTGGGGGCCGAAGAATTAACGATTCTAACTTTTGATGACTCCATACTTATGTCTCCCCGACTCACGCTGCCCTTCCCGCGTCTACACCAAGATCCGTTGATCATACGTTGTGCCGCAGAGGCGTGGGGCCAGTATGAGCACCCTATTTACCAAAAAAGTCTGAGCGAAATTTCCCGCACGGCGCCTCAAGCAGAAGAGGCGGAGTTTCATATGCAGGGCAAAAGCGTTCTCGATTTTTGAGATGACATAGAATTCGGCCCGACGTACAAATATATCTAAACTAGAGGTACTCATGAAATTTTTTATCGACACAGCAGATATTGAAGAAATTCGCCAAGCCAATTTACGTGGTTGGGTTGACGGCGTTACTACAAATCCTTCTTTGATTGCAAAATCAGGTCGTGTGTTTCATGACGTTATTAAAGAAATTTGTAAAGAGATCGCGGGCCCTGTTTCTGCTGAGGTTATTAGCCTTCAGCACGAAGAAATGGTTCGCGAGGGTAAAGAGCTGGCGAAACTAGCCTCTAATGTGGTGGTGAAAATTCCCATGTGTGAGGACGGCATGATCGCTGTAAAAAAATTAACTGCTGAGGGAATCAAGACCAATGTCACATTGGTCTTTTCTCCGGTACAAGCATTGCTCGCGGCAAAGGCTGGCGCGACGATGGTTTCGCCTTTTGTTGGGCGTTTAGATGATATCGGATCTGACGGCATGGAGATGGTTAATCAGGTTATTCAAATTTACCAAAACTATGACTTTAGTACCGAGGTCTTGGTGGCAAGCGTGCGAAGTCCGATGCATATTCAAATTGCGGCTGAGATGGGTGCGGATATAGCGACGATTCCATTCAAAGTGATGCAACAAATGACAGGTCATCCACTCACTGATAAGGGGATTAAAATGTTTATGGATGACTGGAATAAGGGCCAAAAGAAGTGAAGTCTTCTTTTTTTGGTATCTGTATTTTGGCGGCAATCTTGGTCTTGTCGAGCTGCCGTACCGGCGGAGTTATGTTAAAAGAAACGCCACTAAATGCCAGTGAGACTCGAAAAATCATAACAACTGTTATCGGCGAACCTCGCAGTGTGAGCCAAAATGGGCGTGAGCTCGATTCGGACTATTACGACAAAAAAAACAATCTCATTGTAAAAATGGACATGGCGCGCGAGCGTTTCTACACTCATGTGACTGTGCTCGGTGATCGACGTCCTTATGATGTTCAGGTCGAGGTTCTAATAGAACGTCGTGGAGAACACGGTCGTTTTGAGTTGGTAGACCGGGACGATGGTCGAGCCGCTGTAATAGCTGAAAAAATTCGTATCGCGCTTAACCAAAGTCGCGACAGTCGTAACGTTATTGACGACTTCCGGTCCTTCTAACTAACATATAAGGGATAGTCATAATGATTATTCTTTTAGATGAGGTAGATGTTGCAAGGAATGCGACTTAAGCGGTTTTTACCGCTCTTGATCTTAGCGGGATGCTTCTCGTGGTCAAGCTCCGTTGGGGGTTTGCGCTTCATACCTATATATGATGCCCTTGTTATCAAAGCCGCCAAAAATGAACCTCCTCATGTGGCCTTTGAAGAGGTGATTCAAAAAAATAAAACTTTAGACGAATGGTCTCGCCTAGAAGAATCCGAACCCATTCTTTTGGGAACTCATCAAAGTATTCAGCCTCTTTACGCAAAACGAATCGTCTTGCCAGAGATGGTCTTCACAAAAAATTCAGAAGTTATTCAGATAGCTAACGCCTCGTCGTCAAAACAAGAGATGACCGAGAGCGCAGATCGACCCGACGTTTCATGGATGGATAACCTTCCTCCTAATCAAGCAAGTCGAATTCAAGAAGCTCAGCGCCGCTCTGAAGTTTTGAGCCAGGATTGGTCGGTTCCGACCTGGTCTGACATGGCAAAAGAAGTTCTAGAAAAATCAGGGGCCTTGGCTGAAAGTACTAAAATAACAGGAAATAATAATCCAAGAGTTTATGTTGCGGGCGATAAAAAACTTGGTGCCGCACAAAACAGAGTCCCTCAATCTAGTGTTGAGTGGGCCACAAGAAGACCAGCTCCCAAGTCCTCGCCTTCGGAGGATGCTCCCGACCTGCCATCAGATGACATAGCGAGAAGCTTGACTGACGGAGCGGAGCGCCCCCCGTCGACAGCTTCTTTGGTGGACACGGCAGAGTCAGATTTTAAAAAAATATTTGGCCCCCTTGAAATAACCGGCGGACTCGCAGTTACTAACGAACATCATATAGAGATTCGAAGATATGATGAGGGTGTCCTGAAAGAACTGGGCCGCGTGGATTTAAGCCAAGGCATGTACCATATAGATGTGAGCGAGCCAACGGGATCTGTTATCGCTCAATTGGTAGATAAAGAAGGAAAGATTTTAGGCGAGGGCAGTTTTAGATTAAGTCGTTTACCAAATCCAAACACCTTGGAAATTTCCGGCCCCTCATTAAGAATAGAGCCCCGTCTTTCTTTCGCAGGAATTATTACTAGCGCCTATAATACTCGAATTGCGGACTCTGCTCCGGCGAAAACGACGGTTACGTTCGTTAACGGGGCCAGTGAAGTTCAAGCCAAAAAAGATGGTTTAGTTTCAATGGATAATGTTACCAAAGGTTCGACAACGGTGATGCGATCAGCGGCCCCGGGATACCTACAGACAGCTTCTATTATTGTATCTGGATCGGAATTCAAAGCTCAACTTTACCCATCAGCCATGATTGAGGCTCTTCAGGAAATTGTAAGTCAGCAAAGAATGATGTCTATCGAGGGAATTCCAACCGTTATTTGGGGGCGGACAAGTCGTGACGGAAAAAATGTGGCGGGAGTGACTGTCCAAATTGAAGGTAATGACAGTCTCCGTGCGATCTATTTCGACAGCTTTCTAATTCCAAATTCTAAGTTAACGGCTACGAGTGAGAATGGACTTTTTGCTTTTGTCGATGTGAGTCCGGACTTTCACTCTCTGATTGCGATGGAGGGCGAAAAACTTTTTGGCTTTCAAAATGTTGTCGCAGAAGAGAACTCAGTGGCTTTCGGTGAAATTGAAAATAGTTTGCGCCAAGACGCCGTTTCTGTTCGAATCTACGATGCGTTCTCTGGCGAGTCCCACCCGGCGATGTTCACAATCCAGTCCCTACTTAAAAACATAGCAGCTGATGAGGGGCAGATTACCCTGACCTTACCTCATGTGAATCGCGCAGGTTATATTCGTGTGACCCCGCCTGAAGCCGACTTTTTACAGGCACAATATGTCTACAATGATAGTGATGATTTTATTCATATCCCACTGGTTCGTCGCAGCTGGCTCCTTGCGCTCAAGGGCTATTTAAAAATTGATGATCAACCTGAAAATGGAATTGTCGTGGGCTTTGTACCGGATGAAAATTTTGAGGTGTACCTTGCTGGGCATGACGACTTTGATCAAAGAAATATTGTGTACTTTGATATGCAGGGAAGAATTCTTCAGAATAAAAAGGGAATTTCTGGCGGCGGTTTCATCTTATACAACGTTCCAGATGATACGCACGAAGTAGTCGTTTTAGGCCAGCGTACCCAAAAAATGTATTCGAAGGTACTGCCAGTGGAATCGAATACACTGTCGGTTTTGACTTTTAGAGAATAGAAAAATCAGCTGACCAGCGTTTAAAAAAATCACCACGATCCTCAAAGGACTTGAACTCATCAAGACTGGTGCCGCCGGGGCTTAAGAGCAAGGTGTCGTTCTTTGAAAGTAAAGTTCTGGTGTGTTCCAGGGCTTCTCTTAAAGTGGGAAGACTGGGTCCCTCAAGATTTGTTTTCTGTTGAGCAACAGCTCGGCATTCGCCAAAAAAAACAACTTTTAAATTTAGATTACTTTGCAGAGAATTGAGATCTTCCCACGGTAAGTTCTTGTCTCGGCCCCCAAGCAAGAGGATGAGCTTTCCATTTGGCGCCAATGTTTCAGTGGCAGCCGCGGTCGCGATAAGAACACTTTCCATGGCGGTTGCTTTGCTATCATTGATAAATCGTACTCCAGCGGTCTCGCCCAGGTTTTCTAACCGATGAGCAAGGCCTTTGAAGTTTTTCATGCCTTCGATAGCAGTGGCCGGCCAGCCGGCAGCAAGGCCGATAGTGGCAGCGACTGCCAGATTGTCCTGATTATGCTTTCCGATCAACAGCGCCTGACTTAAATGATATTGGGCCAAGGCAGAATCAGAAGAAGTGACAACCTTAATTTGGGAATTCTTTATTTGGCTGTCGAAATAAGAGATGAGATCGCCCCCAGAAGCATTTAAAAACAAGGGCCCCAGCGGCGTGTGATCAAAAATTTTCCGTTTCGTATCGTAATAGTGAGATATGCTGCTGTATCTCTCAAGGTGATTCGAGGTGAGATAAGTGATGGCAGAAATATCCAAAACAAGCCCCGAACAATTTTCTAATTGATAACTTGAGAGCTCAAGCACAACCCAATCGGCGCGCGAACGAGTGTCTTCAAGAATTCCAATCGCGTATTCGCAAAAAGGAATGCCAAGATTCCCTCCAACAAAAAAACTTTTTGAAAAAGCCTCTAGTCCTGCGCCGAGCAAAGTCACTGTCGTACTTTTACCAACAGACCCCGTGACTCCAATAATTTTCTCGGACTCAAGAAAGGAGCAAGCCAATGAAATTTCACTAGTAACCAAGACGCCACGTTTTTTCGCGTCCACGATCCAGGGGCTTGCTAGGGGAAACCCAGGAGAGACCACCAAAGTTTGAGGATTGGCTTGGTCAAAGAGCAAAGTCGAATCGTTGAAGTCCGCAGAGGCGAGTTTTCCATCAAAGGTAAAAAGGTCCCGCGGGGAAACCCCAGCTCTTAAAAGAAGCCTTTTGGCGGCATCACCACTTCGACCCATCCCAACAATCGCAATTGGTGTCTTGAGGTTCTTGATAAATTCGTTCATCTGCAGGATCATAATCGTGGGAGGAAGATTTGCCCACTTCTTTTTCAGAACAGATTCCGGATTTTAAAAGTGCGTCTTACACGGCGGTCATCAGTGATTTACATTTATGTGAAGCTGAGCCTGTAAACTTACGCTTTCCGTTATGGAAAAAATTTAAGACTCGGCAATTCTTTTTCGATGACACTTTTGAAAGCTTTTTACGCCATATTGAAGAAAAGGCCGAAGGCCAAGCTGTGGAGCTTGTCCTTAATGGCGACATATTTGATTTTGACAGTGTCATGGCAATGCCTACTGAGCCCGTATTTCATATCAGTTGGCTCGAAAGGCATCGAGGGCTCTATCCTCGCGCGGAAAGATCGAAATTTAAAATCGGAATTATTTTAAGAGATCACGAAAGCTTTGTAATCTCTTTGCGGGACTTTATTTTGCGCGGCCATCGCGTCATTTTTGTCATGGGAAATCATGATCTCGAGCTGCAATTTGCGGAGGTTCAGGAAGAGATCATGAGACATTTGGCCCTGCCAATGAGTCACTCAGACCAAGTTCGTTTTGTGGAGTGGTTCTATATCAGTAATAAAGACACTTTGATTGAGCATGGAAATCAATATGATCCCTATTGTGTTTGTGAAGACCCGATCAATCCAACGGTACGGGGTTATAACTTTGTTTCTTTAAAGCTGCCATTCGGAAACCTTGCATGTCGGTATATTATGAATGGCATGGGATTCTTTAATCCCCATGTGGATTCTAATTATATTATGACCTTGCCCCAGTATATTACGTTCTTTTTAAAGTATATGCTGCGTTCGCAGCCGGGGTTGGTTTTTACTTGGTTTTGGGGCTCAGTGGTGACGTTGCTTCACTCATCTTTTGATAGGCTGGCAGCACCGATTCGCAATCCTCTTAAAATCGAAGACCGCGTGGCACTAATTGCTACAAAAGCAAATGCAGAACCTCGCATGGTTCGAGAATTAAAGGAGCTTTTTGTAACTCCAGCCTCGAGTAATCCGTTTTTATTGGCTCAAGAACTGTGGTTGGATCGTGCTTTTATTATCGCGGTAGCATTCTTTTTGATATTTCAGCTGATGGTCTTTGTGAGATCTGTGTATGAAATTTCATTTTTCTGGGCCTTTGTTCCCTTGTTTCTGTTTCTGCCGTTTTTTCTGTTCTACAGTAAGTCTGTTGCCTCCTTGGTATCGAGTTATAAAGAGCCCGATGAACGAATGTTAGCCATGGCCAGCGCGATAACCCACGTGAATCGCATAATTTTTGGCCACACCCATCATACTCGTCACGAAATTATTGGGTCTGTTGAACATTTGAATCCTGGGTGCTGGTCACCGGCATTTTTGGACGTGGAGTGCACGAAGCCTCTCGATCAGAAGAATTTTATATGGATTTCTCCTGGTGAGTCAGGAAAGAGGCAGGCAGAGCTTCTGCGCTATGAGGAGGAAAATAAGATCACATTATTGACCTCTGCAAACAACTAATCTGTTGCAGCGCAAAACGATTTCCATTTGTCAATTTTTCGACCCTATGCAACCCTTTTACTGGTTCAATTTAACAAGGATGGAGAGGTTTATGACAGACGTACTTGTAGTAACTAGCAAAGTGAAGAAACTTATCAAAGAAAAAGGTCAGATGAATACTTCTGCCGAAACAGTTGAGGTTCTTAGCAAAGCTATCGAGCAACTCTGCCTTAAGGGTGTTGAGAGCGCTAAATCTGACGGCCGTAAGACAGTAATGGCTCGTGATATCGTAATCGATCACTTATAATTTCTGTGGCTACTGAATAAACCCACGGTGATCCGTGGGTTTAGTGCCTGCTCTTTAGATCATTTTCTGTAATTGTTCCCAAGAAATAATTTCGACGCCTAGGTTTTGCGCTTTGTCGACTTTTGACCCCGGATCATCACCCACCACAAGATAGCTTAACTTTGAAGAGACTGAACTCAGGATCTTTCCGCCATTCTGTTCAATAAAGTCTTTTGCCTCGTCACGCTTTACGGGCAATGTTCCTGTAATCAAAAAACTTTTTCCGGAAAGCGCGCCCTCTTGTGAGCGCTGTGGATTGACGATAGTTAAACCCAAATCCAGCATCATTCGAATCTCTTGCGCTAGTTTTGGGTTTGAAGTCCAATCGACAATAGATTTTGCTACCTTCGGGCCAATTTCAGGAACGCCAATTAATTCTTCTTCACGGGCCTTTAAAAAGTTTTCGATCGTGAGGAAGTGGTCAGACAGGTGTTTGGCAGTTTGTTCACCGACAAAGCGAATGCCTAAGGCGAAAATAAGTCGAGCCAAGGTTGGGGACTTGCTATTCTGAATGCTATTGATGACATTCTCTGCTGATTTTTCGCCCTGCCGATCAAGGGAAAGAATATTCTCTTTGGTAAGCCGATAAAAATCGGAATAGCTGGACAGCAATTTATGGTCGACGAGAGTTTCAATAAGTCGATCTCCAACTTTATCCATATTCATTGCTCGTCGTGCGATAAAGTGTTTTAAGGACTCTTTTACAATAGCGATACAAAGTGGATTCACACATCGAGTGACCACTTCGCCCTCTGCCTTAACGGGCTCGGACCCACAAGCCGGACAGCTTGAGGGAATTAAAAACGGCGTGCTATTCGTGAGACGTTTTTCCAGCACAACAGAAACAATTTCCGGAATGACATCACCTGCACGTTGCAAGACGACCGTATCACCGATACGCACATCCTTGCGGGTGATCTCATCTTGATTGTGGAGAGTGGCATTTGTGACGGTGACGCCACCAACTTTTACAGGAGTCATAATTGCAACAGGTGTAAGTGCCCCCGTGCGGCCCACTTGAACGATAATATCTTCAACGACAGTAAAGGCCTGTTCGGGTTTAAATTTTGCAGCCGTCGCCCAACGAGGACTGCGGGCGACAAGCCCAAGATCGTCTTGAACGGCCAAAGAGTTCACTTTGATGACAACGCCATCAATATCAAAGGGCAGCGAAGATCGCAGGGCCTCAACTTTGTGATAGTAATCAACTACAGCTTGGGGACCTTGACACACGGAAACCAAATCTGGATTTAAACTGAGCGCGGTTGGAATGCTATGTTCGGAAAAATAATTTTCAATATCTAGTTGGCTTTTAAACGAAAGACCCTCAGTTGCGCCGAGCGCGTAAGCGAGAAATCGCAGCGGACGAGAAGCCGTTATTTTGGAATCCAACTGGCGAACTGTGCCAGCTGCCGCATTCCGAGGATTTGCAAAAGTCTGCAATCCATTTTCCTGCTGGGCCTCGTTGAGCTTTGCAAAGTCTTGTTTAAAAAGTAAAACCTCACCCCGAACCTCAAGGAGCTCTGGCGGCGATTTCATTTTAAGCTTGTGGGGGAGCCCTTTGATGGTGCGAATATTCTCGGAAACGTCCTCGCCAGTAGTTCCGTCGCCTCGCGTGAGGGCGCGAACAAAAATGCCATTTTCGTAAATGACCTCCATTGAAAGTCCGTCGAACTTGAGTTCGCAGAGATATTCAACCTCAGAATCGGACCCCAAAAACTTTTTCACTCTTTCGTCAAATTCAAAAATATCTTCCGGCGAATAGCTGTTTTGCAAAGAAAGCATAGGAAGCCGATGGGCCGCCTTTTTAAAAAAATCCAAAGCCTTTCCGCCAACTTTTTGCGAAGGAGAATCAGAAAGGTCTAGGCTTTCTTCTGAAACCCGCTCGGAAGCTTCAAGCGCCAGCAGCTCACTAAATAATTTGTCATACTCAAAATCAGTAATAGAAGGACGATCCAGGACATAATAGTTATGGTCATGTCCGGAGATGATTTTTTTAAGCTCTTCATGGCGTTTTTTCGACATAAAAAGAACTCTACCATTCTGGAAGGTCTAGTCACTGAGGAACGCATCGCCGAAAGAGTGACGAGAGCAGAAAAATTATATATTTTAGGAGTCTCCAGGTAGGGGGGATCCCGATGATTGACAAAAAGACCATAGAACATATTGCGAAGCTGGCCCGCCTCAAAATTTCGGACCAAGAAGCTCAGGAATACAGCCTGCAATTGACTAAAGCCATGGATCACTTTCAAAAAATTTCTGAAATAGACACGACCGGCATAGAACCCCTGGTGACGCCAACAGAAATCGAAGTTTATTGGCGCCCCGACGAAGTTGAAAATAGCTTCACCGCAGAGGAAATGACAGAAAATGCTCCTTCACGTGCGGGAAATCTTTTTAAGGTTCCTCCGGTGGTATGATGACGGATTTAACAAACGGCTCAATCTTTGAAATTGCAGAGGCTGTGCGCAACAAGACTGTCAGTGCCAAAGAGGTTTGCAGTCACTTTCAGAGTCGAATTGAAGCCCTTGATAGAAAACTCAATTCGTTTATTACTATCAATGACGGTGCGTTGCTAGAAGCCGAACAGCTGGACGCTCGCATTGCCAAAGGCGAAAACGTCGGCCCGCTTGCGGGTGTGCCTTTTGGAATTAAAGAAATGTTTTGTACAAAGGGACTAAAGACCACGGCAGGCTCCCGTGCTCTAGAAAATTTTATTCCTCCCTACGACGCCACAGCCGTGTCCCGTTTAAAGAATGCCGGCATTGTGATTATGGGAAAATTAAATCAAGACGAATTCGCAATGGGATCTTCAAATGAGACCTCCTATTTTGGCGCTGTTAAAAACCCTTGGAACTTAGACTGCGTTCCGGGGGGGTCTTCAGGAGGATCTGCGGCAGCGCAGGCGGCAAGATTGGTAGCCGGAACTATTGGGACAGATACGGGTGGTTCCATTCGACAGCCCGCAAGTTTTTGCGGCATCGTAGGAGTAAAGCCCACTTACGGGCGAGTCAGCAGATACGGAATAATAGCCTACGCATCCTCACTGGATCAGGCCGGACCGCTAGTGAGTAGCGTGAAAGATGCGGCTCTTATTATGGAAATTATGTCTGGATTTGATCCCCACGATTCAACGACCTCCCAAAAAAGTGTTCCGTCGTGGTCAATAAATTTGTCTGATGACATAAAAGGAATGCGCATCGGCTTAATGAAAGAATATATGTCCGGAAACCTTCATCTGGATGTGCAAAAGACTGTGGATAATGCCATAGCCTCTTTGAAATTACGCGGCGCTGAGATTGTCGAAATATCAGTTCCCATGACAGAGTTCGCAGTGCCCGTCTATTATTTAGTTGCAGCCAGCGAGGCCTCATCAAATTTGGCGCGATACGATGGAGTTAAGTATGGATATAGAGCAGAGTTTAAGAACCTTTCCTCTGAAACCCTGGAAGACTTCTATGGCAAAACTCGCGGCGAAGCCTTTGGTGCCGAAACGAAACGTCGTATTATGTTGGGAACCTATTGTTTGTCGAGTGGCTACTATGATGCTTACTACAACAAGGCGGGTCAGGTTCGCCGCCTTCTTACAAATCAATATATTGCAGCCTTTCAGAAGTGCGATGTCATCCTAAGCCCGGTAACGACAGCTCCAGCATTCAAAATAGGCGAACGAAGTTCTGATCCTCTGTCTATGTATCTGAATGACATCTTTACGACTTCTACAAATCTTGCGGGACTTCCAGGTATGAGCGTGCCCTTTGGACTCTCTAGTGATGGACTTCCTATTGGGGTGCAGCTGACGGCGGGTCACTTTGAGGAACAAAAAATGTTGGATGTAGCTTTTGCTTTAGAGAACGATTCGCCAGTGAAAGGAGCAAAACCCCATGTTATATAGAGGTTTTGAGCCCGTCATTGGAATAGAAATTCACGTGCAGCTTAGCACGAAGTCCAAAATATTTTCTGCAGATGCGACAAATTTTGATGCCGGAGATAATGAAAACACGTCTCCGGTAAGTGTCGGCATGCCGGGCTCCTTGCCTGTATTAAATAGCAAGGCCGTAGAGTACTCGGTAAAAACGGGTTTGGCCCTAGACTGTGAAATTCGTCGCCATTCCGTGTTTGCACGAAAAAATTATTTCTATCCTGATTTGCCCAAGGGATATCAGATTTCTCAGTATGATAAGCCGATCTGTGAAAACGGTAAGATCACCTTTAACGTCGGCGATAAAGAGAAAACAGTTTCCATCACGCGCGCGCATATGGAAGAAGATGCGGGTAAATCAAATCATCAGGGTGAATACACTCTTATAAACTATAACCGCGCAGGCATACCTCTTTTAGAAATTGTTTCGGGCCCAGATATTCGCAGCCCTCTTGAGGCGGCAGAGTATGCGCGAACCATTCGCCAAATCGTCCGTTACCTAGATGTCTGTGATGGAAATCTAGAAGAGGGTTCTTTAAGATGTGATTGCAATGTTTCAGTACGCAAGGTGGGGGCTCCGCAGTTTGGAACGAAGGTTGAAATTAAAAACATAAATTCATTTCGTTTTGTAGAAAAGGCGATTGAATATGAAATCGAGCGACAGATCGATGCGATTGAGCGCGGGGATAAAATTATTCAAGAGACCCGTCTTTGGGATCCAGATAAAAACAAAACATTTTCAATGCGCGCAAAAGAAAATGCTGAGGACTATCGCTATTTTCCGGATCCGGACTTATTGCCCATCCGCGTGACCGAGCAGATGATTTCAAGATACAAACTAGAACTACCGGAGTTGCCAATTGCGCGAGCTAAAAGATTTCGTGACGAGCAAGGCCTACCAGAATACGATGCGATGGTGTTAACGTCCGAACGAGATCTGGCCGATTTCTATGAAGAGACTGCAAAACAGTGTGGAAATTTCAAATCCTCATCCAACTGGATCATGACCGACCTTATGCGGGAGCTTAAAACAACCAATAAGTCCCTTTCTGAATCACCCATTCGGCCGGCTCATCTTGGAAAGATGATTGAGCTTATAGATAAAGGCACCATATCTGGAAAGATTGCCAAAACAGTTTTTCAAGAGATGTGGGCCTCGGGCAAGAGTCCCGAAACAGTTGTAAAGGAAAAAGGATTCGTGCAAATTACGGATCCGGTTGTCATTGAGAAAATTGTCGACGAAATTTTGAGCGCTAATCCTCAAATGGTAGAAGACCATAAATCCGGAAAAAAGAAAAATTTATTGGGTTTCTTTGTGGGAGCTGTGATGAAAGCCTCAAAAGGACAAGCGAATCCAGATTTGGTTAACACAATTTTACACGAGAAACTAAAATGAGAGTAGCGGCACTTGATCTAGGTACCAATACTTTTCTTTGCCTCATAGTAGAGGGCGATAAGAAAGGTATTCAAAAAGTTTTGAAGGATCTGGCTACCGTCGTACGGTTAGGACAAGATATTGATAAGACCGGAGTTCTGCACCCAGACGCACTTGTTCGGGCGCGGGAGTGTTTAACGGCGTTCAAAAAGGAAATTGATTTTTATAAGGTCGACAAGATTTTAGCCATGGCCACTTCTGCAGCTCGCGATGCCAAGAACGGTGACGAGCTATTTAAGATTGGCGCAGATCTCGGTATTCCCATTGAGATTATTCCGGGAGAAGACGAAGCTAGAATTACCTACCAAGGGGCCACCGTGGGCTTGCAGTGTCCTGAGAAACGGTCTTTGATCGTGGATGTGGGGGGCGGATCTACGGAATTAATTGTAGGTCAGGGTAAGAACATTCTCTTTTCTGATAGCCTCAATATTGGAGGCGTTCGCTTGACAGAAAAAGTCATCAACGCGCAACCCGTATCCAGCGAAGATCGAAATAAACTGATGTCGTACATCGAAGATGAGCTCTCGACGGTACTTCCTGAAATACTTATTCTGCATCCCGAAAGAATTTTAGCCGTGGCGGGCACGCCGACGTCTTTGGTGGCCATTGAAGTTGGTGGTTTTGATGAAAAGAAAGTTGATGGTTATTTTCTGTCGAAGGAGAGACTTCAGCATTGGGTGGAAGAGTTTGCTCAGACATCAATACTGGAGAAAAAAGAAAAATATCAATTAGGCGGACGTGCCGACATTATATTTGTCGGCGCAAGCATACTTTTGATGGTGATTGAAAAGTTAAAAATGCCGGGCATGTTTGTTTCCACCAAAGGAGTGAGATATGGAGTGGCTCTTGAAGTTCTACAAAAAAATTCCTAGTGTTATGTTGACGACCGGTTTGATTCTTAGCAGTCTCGGCGCAGAAGCCTTCACCGAATTTAAGAAAATTAAAATCAGCGTGGGCAAAATTTCCCTGCTGGTGGAGCTAGCTGAAAGTCCAGACCAGCACGAACGTGGATTGATGTTTCGAGAAAAAATGGGATCTGACGAAGGAATGCTTTTTATTTTCAAAAACGAAGAAACTCGATTTTTTTGGATGAAAAACACCCTCATCGATCTTTCAATCGGATACTTCGACGCCAAGGCGAAGTTAATTGACATAAAAGAGATGAAATCAGGAAAAGGAGTCGTGGACTCCGCCCTTCCGTCCTATGCCAGCGAGAAACCCGCAAAATATGCCCTAGAAATGAGTCCAGGGTGGTTTGCAAAGAACAAGGTGTCCCTGGGAACTCAGTTGAAAATCCACCGTTAGTCCAGTGCCTCTTCCATAAGTGATTGCAAGCCCGCGATCTTATGGCGTAAATTGTTAATAACGCTTTATTGAAACAGTATGTTTCATAGCATCACTCAAGGATGAATACATGATGATGAAAAAACTCGTTGTTCTAATCGCTTGCCTCGGACTGGTTCATCTGTCCGCGTGCACCTCCAACGATACCAAATCAGATGCGGATGTAACCTCTGACTTTGATTCAGCTGACCTCGAAAAACTTGATGGTGAAGATTCTCTCGATATCTCCGGTGACGGCTCATTGGGAAGTGACCAACTTCCGGAAGATGCGCTCGGAGAAACGGCGGGAGTGATGGACTCCGCCCCCATGGACACAACGCCTCCTCCAGCAGAGATTTCGTCTTCTGAAAGTATGCCAGCTGATCCCTTCGCAGAAGGTGGATCTTTTGCAGAGTCATCGAACGACATGCCTCCACCATTAGACACGACATCTAGTGTTGTTGATTCAACTGAAAATTCTTACTCAGAGTCAGGCTCTGATTACAGTTCTGATTCAAGCGCGGTTGCAGATACGAGTTCTTCAACGACCTATGTTGACTCGACGGAAGAAGAGCCGAAGAAGGCAAATGTACCACTTCAAAAAGTTGCAGTTGCACCTTGGAAGCAGGGTAAGGTTTGGTACAACGCGGTTTATTTCGCGCGACCGGGCGATACACTTTCTGGAATCAGCAAGATGATCTACGGCTCAAGCCGAGTGTCAGAGTTAAAAAAAGGAAATCCAACGTTTCAAACACGCGGCGTAAAGCCGGGTGATAAAGTGTACTACAATTCACCGATTCGCCCCGAGGACTCTTCGCGCTTGTTAACATATTATGAAGACAACGGAATGGCGCCAGAAGTTTATGTCGCACAAGAGGGAGACGATATTCGAAAAGTTTCCAAAGATCTTTTAGGATACCCGAATGCCTGGAAAGAGGTTTGGGCAAGCAATTCTGTCGATTCAAAGGGAGCAGTTTCAGCAGGCACAGAACTTCGTTATTGGAAAGCGGGCGCAGTTGCTGCCGCTGTTCCAGCACCACAGACAGACTTTCAAGATATGGGAGCGCAGCACCAAGAGGTCGCTGGGGGTATGCATGAAGAAATGGCTCCACCTCCTCCGCCATCAGATATGGCTTTCGAGCAGGGCGCTCCGCCTCCTCCTGATATGGCGATGATGGATCAAGAAATGGCTCCACCTCCTCCGCCAGATGTGGCGATGGATCAGCAGTTTGCTCCACCACCACCTCCTCCCCCTCCTCCCGCGGAAGCAATTAATCCTCCGGCCCCACCTCAGCACGCAGATGGCGGTGAAGAGTTGCATGGATTGGACAACGACACAACAATGGCACTTGCGGTTGTTGGTCTGGCAGCGGCGGGCCTTGCGATCTTGATTGTGATGCGAAAAAAGAAAAGACAAAGAGAGCTTGATCAGCACATGGACAATACCCACGTCGGCTAAGACCTTTGAATGACTAGAAAATAAAAAAACTCTGTGGAAGAATCCACAGAGTTTTTTCTTTTTGGAGAGAGAAGGATCTCTATCCGACTTTTTTAAGAATAGTATCCATAATAGAACGACGACCACTGCGATCGTTTTCTACAAAGTAGATAAGGTCATCGACTATTTGCACATCGCGATTGTTCTGAGGCATAAATTTTACCCCACAACCCAGCGAGTTCGTCCAAATAACATGAGCCGCAACTTTGCGTTCTCTGCCTGCGACAATGAACAATAGGTTTAGTTTTTCGTTAGCGCGCACATCGCCGCCACTAAACTCAAGAAAGGCTCCAGAGATGCTGATATTTTTGAGCGTGCCTTTAGTTTCGTCGCGCGCATAGTTACGCTTAAACGAAACCTCTAAATTTAGAGGGGTTCTTGGTGCCGGTACTTTTAAAGTATCCTCCACGTGAGACTCCTTTTGGCTTAATAAAATAGATATTCATTTGATCGGAATTACTTACGAAAAGTTAATAGGTGGAGCCCTTCTTTTTTTATAATTTAATGGAGGTTTCTCAAAACTAGACGTCTCAGGCTATGGTTTTAAGTATATGAAAATAGACTCTTATTTTTAAACACGAACAATGTTCTAAAATAAGACAATTAGACGAATTATTCGGCCAAAGCAGCCTTAGAAGAGATGGGAATGTGTTACGTCTTTTTCCATTGACAAAGATCTGGGCCTTTAGGACAGTAAGGCAAATAAGTATTACGTTTATTGGCTTATAATATAGACGTATAAAGTCCAACCGGATCAATTCTTTATTAATATCAATTCCACTTATTTATTCCGAGATTTCCCACACAAGGAGAGTTTGTTTGTCTGAACCCAAAGATCAACAAGGTACCGAGGCAGTCAAGAAGCGGTCTCCCCGCTCAAAAGCTTCAGATGAAGCAAAGGCTGCGGCCGCACCCGCCGTTGAGGCTCAAGCAGCACCGCCAATGCCAATAAAAGAATCCGCCCCCGAAGCTTCGGCTCCATCGGCGGCAGCACCCGCAACAGCCTCTTCTTCTGAGGGCACTTCGGCGCCAACCCCGGCGCCCCGCCAACAGCAAGAAAATAGAGCGAACACGGGTCGGCGCGACTTCAGACCTAATAATCGTGATAACCGCGATCGTAACGACAGAAATGATCGTGGCGGCGGACATCGCGGTAGTAACAACAGCAGTAATAATCAACGCCGTGATTTCCGTGACAATCGTAATGATCGAAACGACCGTCCTGATCGGCACCGTCCTCAAGATGATTCTCACCAAAATTTCGGTGACGACTCCTCCATTTCGGCACCTTCACAGACCCAAGATGTGGATTTGGCTGACATCCATTTAACGGATGAGGAGAAAACTTGGCTGTCTTCAAAAGACCTCAAGTCGAAAAACATCACTCAGCTAACTGAGCTTGCGAATAAACTTAAAATTGAAAATGCTGCCGGACTTCGCCGCCAAGATATGATCTTTGAGATCTTAAAGCGTGCTGCGAAACTTGGTCAGGATATTTATGGTTCAGGTGTTCTTGAAATTTTGCCTGATGGCTACGGTTTCTTGCGCTCGCCAGATTATAACTATCTACCAGGCCCGGATGATATTTACGTTAGCCCGTCACAAATTCGTCGATTCGGTTTGCGCACAGGTGACACGGTCACAGGAACAGTTCGTCCACCTAAAGATGGTGAACGTTACTTTGCACTTTTAAAAGTTGATTCATTAAATTTTGAAACAACTGAAAAAGGTAAAGACAAAATCCTTTTTGATAACTTAACACCACTTTATCCAAATGAAAGACTCAAGCTTGAGCACAGCCCTGGTGAATACACGACTCGCGTTGTGGATTTGATGGCGCCACTTGGAAAAGGTCAGCGTGCCTTGATTGTTGCTCCTCCAAGAACTGGTAAAACAGTGTTGATGCAGCAAATTGCTAATGCGATCACTCACAATCATCCAGAAGTAAAATTGATCGTTCTTTTGATCGACGAGCGTCCGGAAGAAGTAACTGACATGCAAAGAACCGTGAAGGGTGAAGTTGTTTCTTCGACCTTTGATGAGCCACCAACTCGTCACGTTCAAGTTGCAGAGATGGTTATTGAAAAGGCCAAGCGATTGGTTGAGCACAAACATGACGTGGTGATCTTACTAGATTCCATCACGCGCCTTGCTCGTGCCTACAATACGGTTGTGCCTCCGTCTGGAAAAATCTTATCTGGTGGTGTGGATTCAAATGCACTTCACAAACCAAAACGATTCTTCGGTGCGGCTCGTAACATCGAAGAGGGCGGATCATTAACAATCATCGCGACAGCTTTGATTGATACGGGTTCACGTATGGACGAGGTTATTTTTGAGGAATTTAAAGGTACCGGCAATGCAGAGATCCATTTGGATCGTAAGCTTATGGAAAAACGTATCTTCCCATGTATGGACATTAATAAATCAGGAACTCGTAAAGAGGACTTGTTGGTTGAAAAAGCAGATCTCAATCGCCTTTGGGTTTTGAGAAAAGTTTTAGCGCCAATGAATCCAGTCGATGCGATGGAATTCCTGCTGGATAAAGTCAGCGGTGCTAAAACCAATATCGACTTTATGAAGGCGATGTCAGGACCGGGATAGGATTAACGTCTATGTAATCGAACGAGGGGGCTTGTCCTCCTCTAAGATTGTTGGCGAGAGTCCTGTTTTTTGTTGGAAAAATGCTTAAGTAACTAAAATTATTAGGCTATATCTTAACAAGAGGGAGTCTGATGAGCGACCCTTGCTGCTAAAAAAAGCAGCGATTTGTGCTCGACAGCGAAAACTCACTGTGTTAAACCCTTACAACTTAAGACCCATATAAGACCACTATTAAAACCAGTTGTTTTGATAATTTAGAAGGAATCAGGTCATGAAAGAAAACTTACATCCTAAAGTTCGCGAAGTTGTATTTAAAGATATTTCTTGCGACTTCTCATTCATCGGTACGTCTACAATGAACTCACAAGAGAAAATCACGTGGGAAGACGGCAAAGAATATCCTTTGATCAAAGTTGAGATCTCTTCTGCATCTCACCCTTTCTTCACTGGTAAGCAACGTATTCTTGATACTGAAGGTCGCATCGACCGTTTCAAGAAAAAATACGCAAAGAAATAAATTGTGGACCTCCAGTTGGAGGATCCTCTCGTATGAAATGCGGTTCCTATCTCGAGCCGCATTTTCGTTTCTGCCACACATCATGATTATGCAACAGATCTAGGAGTCATCTCCATGTTTTCTAAGTTGGATGAAGTTGAATCCCGCTATGAAGAAGTGAACATGTCACTTCAGCGCCCCGATATTGCCTCGAACCAGACGCAATACCGCGCTCTCATGAAGGAAGTGGCTGATCTTGAAAAAGTCGTCGTTCTCTATCGTGATTTCAAAAAGAAAACCGAAAATCTAAAAGCCAGTAAAGATCTTTTTTCGAACGAGCAAGACGCCGAAATGCGCGAACTTCTTCGTGAGGAAATCAAAGAGCTTGAAGCCGCCCTTCCGGTTTTAGAAGAAGAAATTAAAATTGCTCTGATTCCAAAAGATCCTAAGGACGACAAGAATATCATTCTTGAAATCCGTGCGGGTGCTGGTGGAGATGAGGCCTCTTTATTTGCAGACGAGCTTTTCCGTGGTTATATGCACTTTGCCTCTACGCAGGGTTGGAAGGTTGAAATGCTTTCTTTCTCTGAGGGAAATGTTGGAGGAGCCAAAGAAATTATTGCTTCTGTTTCTGGCGACTCAGTTTACAGTAAACTGAAGTTCGAGTCGGGCGTTCATCGCGTGCAACGGGTTCCTAAGACGGAAGCTGCCGGCCGCATTCACACCTCTACAGTTACGGTGGCGGTTATTCCAGAGGTTCTGGAGACTGAAATTAAAATTAACATGAATGAAGTGCGTGTCGAAACAATGCGCTCTCAAGGTTCGGGCGGTCAGTCGGTCAATAGAACTGAGTCCGCAGTTCGTGTAGTCCATTTACCAACAGGTATCGACGTAAAGTGCCAAGAGGGCAAATCACAGCACGCTAACAGAGACCGTGCGTTTCAAATTTTGGCAGCAAAACTTCAAGCTATTGAAGATGAAAAGGTTCGAAAAGAAGCGTCCGATGCGCGATTGGAACAAATCGGTACCGGAGATCGTTCAGAGCGTATTCGCACCTACAACTTTCCTCAAACACGCATTACTGACCACCGCATTGGCTTAACGATTCACCAATTAGATCAAGTGATGAGTGGTCAATTTGGTTTGTTGATTGATCCACTAGCAGCAAACTTCCAAGCAGAAGCACTTAAACGTCAGTCCTCAGCGAATCAATGAAGCTAAAAGAAGTCCTCGATAAAACTACGGCCTTTTTTAAAGATAAAAAAATCGATACGCCCCGCTTGGATGCAGAACTACTTTTAGCCCATGGCCTAAAAATAGAACGCATTCAGCTGTACCTGCGTTTTGATCAACCGCTGGGCGATGCTGAACTGACGAATCTTCGTGAGCTGGTTAAGCGTCGATCACAGGGCGAACCGGTTGCCTACATTCTTGGATATAAAGATTTCTATAAACATCGTTTTGAGGTGAACCCACAAGTACTTATTCCGCGACCTGAAACGGAACACCTTATTGAAGAGGTGTTGAAGTGGACTAAAGATAAAGACAAGGCTTGGGGTTTACTTGATCTTGGCTGCGGTTCTGGTTGTATTGGATTAAGTTTATTAAAAGAGCTACCAAAGGCTCGATTGCTGGCCGTAGACGCCTCTGAAGGCGCCATTGAGGTGGCGCACCATAATGCCCAATCGCTGGAACTGAGTGATCGGGTATGCTTTTTACACAGCGACGCAGGAAATGTTGAAAATGTAATGGCGTTTTACAGAAACTTCATGGGACAGAGTTCGATCGACATACTAGTCTCAAATCCACCTTATATTGCGGAAGGGGATCCTATGGTTGAAGCAAATGTTAAAAAATTTGAACCCAACTCGGCCCTTTATGCAAAGGACGATGGTTTGGAGTTGCTGAAGGTTTGGTCGGCAGGTTATGCGAACAAACTGTCGCGTCCCTCGCTCGTCTTAATGGAAATGGGAACGAGCCAGGGTTCCGCAATGAAGACACACTTTGAAAATATTAAAATGTTTAATGAAGTCCTCGTCATCAAAGACCTTTCGGGGCATGATAGAGTCTTACGTGGAGTGATCAATGGATAAAATGGTCGTGATGGGCAATGGCCCTCTTAATGGTACTGTGGCAACAAGTGGTGCTAAAAATGCGGCGTTGCCAATTTTATTTTCTACTTTACTTGCTGAGGGCGAACATATCTTTAGAAATGTTCCAAAGTTAAAAGACATCGAATCAACGGCTGCTCTGTTGGAAAGTCTTGGCTGTGAAACCCGTTGGGACGGCGATGTATTTCGAGTGAAAGTTTCACGCCTTGAAACTTTTGAAGCTTCCTATGAACTTGTCAGAAAAATGAGAGCAAGCTTTCTAGTCATGGGTCCGATGCTGGCAAAATATGGTGAAGCGGTGGTTTCTCAACCCGGCGGCTGTGCGATTGGAACTCGTCCCATTGATTTGCACTTAGAAGGCTTTAAAACTTTGGGTGCTGAGATCACGCAAAAAGAAGGCTATGTTCACGCCGCCTGTAAAAAACTTCAAGGCTCGACGATTCTTTTTGAAACAGTGACCGTCGGAGGAACTGAAAACCTCATGATGGCTGCGACCTTGGCCAAAGGTAAAACCATTTTAGAAAATGCGGCGAAAGAGCCAGAGATTGTTGATCTAGCTGAGTACCTTAATAAAATGGGTGCAAAGGTCACCGGTCATGGCACGAGTGTCATTACTATTGAGGGAGTTGAAAAACTCACTCCATCAGAGCACTCTATTATGCCGGACCGAATTGAAGCTGGAACTTTACTGATCGCAGGAGCGATCACGCATGGGCAAGTAACTGTGACGAACTGCGTACCGTCTCACTTGGACGCTTTGATTTTAAAAATGCGAGATGCTGGATTTAAAATTGAAACGACTAAAGACTCCATGACCATCTTCCCGGCAGATTCATGGAATGCAGTCGATATCACAACGGCTCCGCACCCGCTTTTCCCTACGGACTTGCAAGCTCAGTATATGGCTTTGATGTCTGTTGCTAACGGCACAACGGTGATTGGTGAGACCGTGTTTGAGAACCGTTTTATGCACGTTCAAGAACTTATTCGCTTGGGTGCCGACATCACTCCAAAGTCACGTGTGGCAGTGATTCGCGGACGTCCTGGTCAGTTAACAGGAGCACCGGTAATGGCCACGGACTTGCGTGCCAGTGCATCACTGGTATTAGCTGGCCTGGTGGCTTCTGGAGAAACAGTTGTAAATCGTATTTATCATTTGGATCGTGGATACGAAAAGCTGGAAGACAAACTTTCAAGCTTAGGTGCTTTGATTCGGAGAATCGAATAGGCGAAGCCTAGTTATTAAATAAAAAACTAAGTCGAAAATTTTAAAAACCTCAACTGCGTCAGTTGGGGTTTTTTATTTTTTGGAGGTTGGGATTTGGGCAAAAAAAAAGGACTTGCCAGTTGAGGGGGGGAGGCAAGCCCTTGTAAGAGATAAAATAAAGTCTCAGCCCACGGAGGGGATTGGGGCTGAGACCAGAAATGATTCAGGTTATTGGTTAACCTGGCTGACACCGAACACAAAGAAGACAACAGCTTTATTCCCGGAGCTGATGTTAGGGAGGGGATCCACAACATCAAACCCAAAATTAGGAGCAAGCTGGTGCTCAAGTTCAATACCACTCATCATAACTTTAGAACCAATAAAAGGTGTAAGATCGAATTGTGATTTCAAAATCACAAACTCTTGCTGATCCATCGCCAAAATAAGCGATCCATCGGCCAAAGCTACAACGTCTCCTACACGTGTTTTGTAGTTGTAGTTTTGCAGTTCGGAAATTTGAGCTTCGTCACCTGCAACACCTAAATTTGGAAGAACACCCGCGCGAGCAACTGCTGAAATTGCTAGTACTACTAAAATGTAAATCGCGATGAGGGCATTTCTGATCACTTTTTATTCTCCTAAATTCAACCGACACAATATCCATAAGCAATGAGTGTGCCAGATTGAGACAGCGCCCATTGCCTTCTACATTTGAATTAAGGTCCGGGTGCAGACCTTGCGCACTCAAATCGGAACCAAAGGTAATTCCAGAATGGAACGCGGGTACCAAACTGGAACCAGATTTACGCGACCAAAGCACAGACCTCTGGCAAAGAACAGCTGGGTCGTGGTCCTTTGATAAAAAGCTCAGTATAATCAACCATCTATGTCTCGCATTCTGGTAACTTGGGTCGTAAAAACTCGTTCAGGTCAGGTAAAGGGTCCGTATTCGACGGAGGCCATCTTGCGCATGATTTCTGAAGGTGTTTTTGCCGGCGAAGAGATGATTTCAAAACTTCCCGATGGTCATTGGACACTCATCACAAAAGAACCTGCGTTTTACGATAAACTTTTAGAGGCTCTTGAGGAAGTAGTCGATGTTGATCCTCGAAAAGCTCACAAGATGGAAGCGGAAACGATTATTCAGCGTCCCCAGGGGAATAGTCCAACGGATGAGTCTAAATTTATAGATCCCCGTTTATTACGTCCGATTGAGCAAACGAACTCAACCACCAGCGAGCGATATTCTCCGCCCCCCCGAATTCAATCCGTTTCTTCAGGTGAAGATTCGAAGCCGAAAATAATAGAGCTATCGAACCTAAAAAATATGGAAAAGAAAGAAGTCGTAAAGGCCTTGAAAGTTCCGCTGATTGCTTTTGCTGTTGTGGCTCTTTTGGCTCTGTGGTTGATATTTGATAGTGGCTCTGACGGTGGAGACAAAATTCACCTTTTGTCACCCGGCAAGGGCGGTAGTGCGATGAGTGAGTCTGAGGTCCGAGGCCAGTTAAATGAAGCGCTGCTTGCGATGGAGCAGGATACTTTTGAGTCCTATGTTCAGGCCCAGAATAAATTAGTTGGCATTGTCGAGGGTTCTTCGATGAATCTTGAGGTGCGCGGACTGCTGTGCGTGGTCTACAAGGAACTATGGCCCTTTGCCGTCCAAGATGCCCAAGATATCAAAACAATTTCAAACCTGACCCAGTCGACGCGAACATTGAACGTCGTAAGTCCCTTTGGGCAGGTGTGCGAAACTGTTAAACTTTTAACCTCGGGTCGGCACAAAGAGGCAAAGGGTTCTATCGAGGCAACCTTGGACTCTTCGGGATCCTTCTCGCTCATTCCCGTCTTATATAATTTTAAAGCAGAGCTTTTAGCATCTGAAAAAGACTATATGAATGCGGCACCTTACTTTGAGAAAGCCGCACAACTTTGGGATAAGTGGCTGCAGCCTCGAACGGCCTTGGCGCGGGTGTTAATGGAGCAAGAGAAGTATACGGATGCTGCCAATATTTTGCGCTCAGTTCTGGCGAAAAATCCGAAACACAGGGAAGCCAAAATATTTTTAGGTCTGATTGATTTTAAAGGATTTAAAAACATAGACAGCGCTTACGCGAATCTCAGCTCTGCACTCGAGTCGCGAGGACGAATCGCCCTCCTTACCGAAGCAGAGGGCTGCCATATGTTGGCAGAAATCCTGGTTCTTCGAAAAGAAAAAAGTAAGGCCCTCGAATTTGCGGAGAGAGGGTACAAGATCAATCCCAACAACAATGAACTTCGCCAACTAGTTGTACGGTTAGGTGGATCTGATAAATTAAGCGGAGAAAAAGGCGAAAACAACGAACTTTTGTATTTGGGTGACCAGTATGTGCGACAAGGTGATTTTTTAGCAGCCCAAGCTGAATTTAAAGCAGCCTTTGAGTTAGATCCCAAAAGTGGAACGGCAGCCCTCAAAGCAGCAAAGGCCCTATGGCAATTGAACCAAAGTTTCGAGTCTATAGAGTGGCTTAAAAAAGCCATCAAGGCCGAGCCGAAATTGGTTTCTGCTTATGTTCTTCAGGCGGACTATCTTACGCAAAGGTATAATTTTACCGGAGCTCTGCTGGTGTTAACAAACGCGATACGTATTGCTCCTAATAATTACGAAGTCCTGCGTGGCTTGGCTCTTCTAGAGTTTCGAAAAAACAACATGGTCGGAGCAGTAAATTACGGAATACGAGCGATGAAGGCTTATGATGGCGATATCGAAACATATATTCTACTTTCAAAAGCTAATGGCTTCTTGGCTCAGGCCATTTTGCCATCAAATAAAAGAGAAATTGAAAGAAAAGAAAATTCCGCAAAAGACGCGATTCGTTTTGCAACGAAGGCTGTGGAAATCGACGCCACTAATCCAGAGGCGCAAATTACCTATGCAAAAATTCTTTCGCAAACTCAAGGTGTTGATGCGGGAATTACTTATCTCAACGAATTGATTAAACGTTATTCTTATACGATTGAGTACCGGGTTGCTTTGGCGGAAGCTTACAAATCGGAAGACCGCTACACGCAATCAAGAGAAATCTACCAACGGGTTGTAGATGTCGACCCCAAAAACAAAAAAGCTTGGCTGGGGTTAGGCGAGAGCGAACGAGCCCTGGGGCTGAATGAAAAAGCCCTGAAGTCCTTTTTGAGCGCCGCCATTCTTGATCCGACGGATGGGGAGGCACTCTTTCAGGCGGGAAAGCTCTATTTAGAAACGAACCGCTTTGATCGCGCCATTGATCAGTTTAAGCGGGTGCAAAGGCTAAACCCCTACTATCCTCGGACGCATTATTTTATTGGGAAGTCGGCTTTTGCTGCGGGTGATCTCAATCTTGCGCTCGAGGCGGCTCTCCAAGAAAAGAAATTGAATCCGAACTTAGCGGACTCGTATATTTTGGCAGCCGAAGTCTATGCTGCCAGGAGGCAGTTTACCGAGTGTGCAGTAGAGTATTCTTATGCGATGAAGTTACGTCCTCAAGGTGCAAGTATTTACGTCAAGTCGGCCCAATGTTATCGTCAGTCGGGTTCATTGGATGTTGCTGAAGACATGCTGTCACTGGCAGCTGCGCGGGAAAATGGCTATGCCGATATTTACCGCGAACAAGGGGCGATTTACGAAATGAAGGGTGATGGGCGTTCTGCGGCGCAGGCATATAATAAATATTTAGGCCTCTCGCCAAATGCCCCGGATCGTGCTGAAATAGAGAACAAGATTTCACGACTTGGTAATATGTAGTTCCATATAGAGGGGAAAATTATGGGCGTCGGAGACAAAATGAAGGATTATGCATCAAATATACAGGATGGCGCAAAGTCGTCGGCCATGTCTTTTGCGCATATTTCACTGCGCCTTATCACGGGATTCTTTTTAGGAATGCTAACGGGTCTTATCGCGCAAGAACTTGTAGGATTTGGAACCTTTGTTCTTGTTTTCTGCGTGGTCGTGGTCATGGCCGTTGTTCTAAAGGTGTTTTCAAAGTGGGGCATGGGTCAGATTTTAATTTTTGATTTAATTTGTGTCCTTGTCGCGATGTTGCTTCGAATGTATATACTGGTTGCCCCTTAAGCGAAGGATTTAGGTCATGATCGATATAAAACTGTTGGAAAAAAAAGCTGAAAATGGAACTTCATTTTACGATGAGTATAAGCAAGGCCTTATAAATCGCGGAGCTTCGACAGAAGTGCTTGAACAGATCATGGAGCTTAGTAAAAAACGTAAAGAGCTGATCACCCAATCTGAAACCGCTAAAGCTAACCAAAATAAAATCAGCGCCGAAGTTGGAAAGCTGAAACGCGAAGGTAAAGATGCTTCTGGAATTTTAGCAGAAGTAGACTCTCTCAAATCACAAGTTAAGGATCTTGAGGCCAAAGCGGCAGAGGCCGACCTTGTGGTGACTAATTTACTACTCACAATTCCAAACAAGCCCCACTCTTCAGTTCCGGTTGGCGGGTCCGAGGCCGATAATAAAATTGTGAACACAGTGGGAGAACCTAAGAAGTTTTCTTTCAAAGCCAAAGAGCACTTTGAGTTGGGCGAAGCCCTGGACATTATTGACTTTGAAAGAGCTGGAAAAGTTACTGGCGCCCGCTTTGCTTTTCTAAAGGGGGCAGCGGCCCAAATGGAGCGTGCTCTGATTCAAATGATGATGGATGTGCATTCTCAAAAGCACGGTTACACGGAAATGATTCCGCCTTTTATGGTGAACAGCAACTCTTTGGTAGGAACCGGAAATTTTCCGAAATTTAAAGAGGATGTTTTTCATCTTGAAGGCACAGATTATTATCTTATTCCGACGGCCGAGGTGCCGGTGACGAATTACTATAATAATGAAACCTTGAATGAGTCAGATCTTCCGAAAAGTTTTTGTGCTTACTCTCCTTGTTTCCGTTCCGAGGCAGGAAGTGCGGGGCGCGATACTCGGGGCTTGATTCGTCAGCATCAGTTTAACAAAGTGGAATTGATGACGTTTTCTCATCCAGATAAATCATTTGAGACTCATGAGGCTTTGGTGTCCCATGCAGAACAGATCTTAAAGGACTTAGAGCTGCCATATCGTAAAATGCTTTTGTGCACGGCGGATATGGGTTTTGGATCAGCAAAAACCTATGACCTTGAGGTGTGGTTGCCGGGCCAAGAGGCCTATCGCGAGATCAGCTCTTGCTCAAACTTCGAAGACTTCCAAGCTCGCAGAGCGAACATACGCTTTAAGCCTGAAGGTGGTGGCAAGCCTCAGTTCGTTCATACTTTGAACGGTTCAGGCCTTGCTGTGGGGCGTACAGCGGTCGCCATTCTTGAGAACTACCAACAAGAAGACGGATCTGTTGCGATCCCAAAAGCACTACAAAGCTATATGGGTGGCCGAACGGAAATTCGTCGCGGGAAGTAAATCACTCGGCGCGTTAAGTGTAACATCTGCTTGAATACATCCGTCAAAACCAATAGAACGGTCGACGGAGAGTTGGTAGAGCGGTTGAATACACCAGTCTTGAAAACTGGCAGCCCTTCGCGGGGCTCGAGGGTTCGAATCCCTCACTCTCCGCCATTTAATGCCTGCTTTTCCGAGCAGAGCCGAAAAAACTAAAACGAATTAAACAGTTAGAGAACAATCAACCGAGCACTTTTCGGGGCCGAAATTTCTCCAAATTTCCCGACATTTCAAAATTTGGTAGGATATTGGTAGGATATTGGTAGGCGTTTGGTAGGACATTTTCATCCTACAAAACAGGTCTAGAGACTGAACGTTTTCGCTTAGACCATCAAGAATTACAGCCATCGCTGTGTCTGCTGCCTTTATTCTAACGGAGGCAGGTGTGCATACTATTATAAATAGCTATCTTGTCTGTTATTAAATGTCAGTCCGTGGCTTAATTCATTGTGAGAGAAGGTTTTGCTCGAGTTTTGAGCCGATCCAGGATCGAGCTAAATAACTCAGGATGAGCAGCCTGATATATCTGTGCTTTCGGAAAGCGCAAGCCCCAACGAAGTCATTCCCTTGATGACCACACTTAAAAAAATTTAATTCGATTATGGAGTACTCAGAAAGTCCTAATCGCTCTGAACAAAGCATCGAGCTGCATAGTAATTTCATAGATTTTATCAGTTATCTTAAGTTCAAATATTGTTGAAAAGTTCATGTGTTCCCTCAATTAAAGTTTCCCTCCTTCTAATCTTGAACATCATATTGGTTTTTTCTGTAGATAAGATTCTATCAATTCTAAATAATCTTGCAGCCTGACGTAGTTCATCCCAGCATAAGAAGTACCAAGCGGGGAATTCTAGATACAGTATTTGAGGTTCTATTAAACGTTCAGTGATTTCGTTTTTGGCGGAGCTATATTTAATTTTAATTTTTGTAAGATTAAAAAAGCTATCTGTGAGATTGCCTAAAACGGACTGTCTGGGAGATGTATAACTCCGAAGGACATGCTCGGATGCAATGTTACCTACCAATATTCGTTTTCTTATCCTAGAAATGACTTGTTGTTGCTCAATCGGGAAGGCAGATGAAATTCTATTTTTTATCGAGTGTATGTTATCTATGAGTATTGGCGACTTGATGGATTCTGTTATTGCTAGTGAAACTAATAATGTGATTACTTCAGAATTATTCAAATGTAACTTACTAAGTCCCCATCGGCCAACAATTGAAATTCCTCCACCACGGCCTCTTTCGGATTCTATGGGAACACCGGCTTCCTTAAGCTCCGCAAGATCCCTCATGAGTGTGCGATAACTAATAACAAGCTGGTCGCAAAGTCTTTTACTCGTCCAATAACTCTCAGACCGAAGGCAATCAACTATTTGCTCATGTCTTTCTTTTTTTTCTCTTAAGCTGCCCTTTGCCATGTTTCTAACTATAGCACAAACATGCCAAATAGTGACACATATTCTCTTACAATATTCTGAAAAGGAGAGTGTAATGTTTAATCCAAAAAATTTTCCAAATCCTACTATTGTTTCAATCAACGGTATTGAACTTGAGGTTTTTGAAGCCGGCCAACAAAACTTAGGGAAGCCTATTGTCCTCTGTCATGGCTGGCCTGAGCATGCTTTTTCATGGCGATTTCAAATTCCTGCCTTAGTTGCCGAAGGCTACCATGTCATAGTGCCAAACCAGCGAGGTTATGGTAACTCCTCCCGTCCATTGGAAGTAACGGCTTATGACATCGAACATTTGTCGGCCGACCTGGTCGCACTTCTCGATCACTACGGATACGAAAAGGCCACTTTTGTGGGCCATGATTGGGGCGCAATGGTCGTTTGGGGGCTGACGTTATTGCATCCAGAGCGGGTAAATAAGGTGATCAATCTGGCCTTGCCTTATCAAGATCGAGGAGAAAAACCTTGGCTTCTGTTCATGGAAGAATTTCTTGGCGGCGACTATTATTTTGTTCACTTCAATCGACAACCAGGTATTGCGGACGCGATATTAAATGAGAATACTTTCCAGTTCCTTCGCAATATGTTCCGCAAGAATGTGCCTCCCACACCGCCTGGGCGGGGTATGATGATGATAAATCTCGCTAGGTCAGAAGCACCACTTGGTGAACCCATAATGAACGACAGCGAATTGGCCGTTTTCGTATCTGCCTTTAAAACCTCAGGGTTCACAGGCAGCATAAACTGGTACAGGAACCTCGACCGCAACTGGCATTTATTAGCAAATGTAAACCCAATTATAGAGCAGCCTACACTCATGATCTATGGTAGCCGTGATTTGATCCCAAAGTCTGACAAATTGACCGAATTCGTGCCTAATGTGAAAGAGGTCAGTCTAGATTGTGGTCATTGGATTCAGCAAGAAATGCCAGAAGAAACAAACCGAGTAATTTTAAATTGGTTAGAGCAGCATGGTGCTACCTAGACTTTTGAAAAACTTGCCTCAAAGAGAAAAATTGATCAGACTTGCAATAGCGAAAAGTTTTGCAGTTCAGACGCTCGTGCCTGAACTGACCAAAGACTCTAGTTTGCCGACGTCAAAATAATCAACAAGGGCTCGATAGCGATATCGGAATCCTTACCTCAAAGACCAGTCGTGGCAGGTCGAGTTTGTGCCTGGTCAGAAAGCCGGGCAAGATCTTGTAAAACTGATGTCATAGCTCAGTCACAGTGATGTAGAAAGCCTGTCACGCGCATGTCACGACACTAGGGTTTCGGACTTTCGAAAAAAACTTCTATCCTGTGGAAATTAAAAGAAATCATGTGATTCACAGTTCTCTCAATTTCGTGGACTGACCACCCCATTCACGTTCTTCAATTTTTATTCTGGAGAATTGATATATATTTTGCGACCGATAAATACCTACGACATTCCGAGGAGCCACATAAACCTCTTGGTAGGATTTGGTAGGGTCAAAAAACAAATCGGAGAGTTTTCGGCTAGTTGTGAGTGAAACACACTCTCCGCCATTTAGCGCTTTTAACTGCGGCATTTTTTTAAATCATTCGATACAATTGAAAAACGACTCTTGAAGATATGCCTCAATGGAACTTGAACGGGTTGGCTGCGTTGCGGCCTTTGCGTAAGCATCTGAAGCAGAGGTTTTCAGTCTGAGGCACCTTAAGCTCCGACGTTATTGCCCAGATACAAATATAGAGGCACTAGAATAGAAAAATCGGCCATTTTTATCGGAATTACGGTAAAAATACTGAAATTCCCCTGATGTGACATATAAATACCGGCAAAACGGCCAAGTATTACCGTAATTAAGGTAAAATGCGATCACTTACATGCAGAAGTATCGCCAAAGCAGTAAAACTCAAAATATTTTACTGCTTTAGCGGTGGAATATACAATGAAAGTCAAAATTTACTGACATAGCAGTAAAAAATAGTATATATTACTGCTATGACAGTAATATTAGACGAAAAAACTATTTCATCTCTCATAAAATCAAGCCGGAAAAAAGCGGGCCTTAGTCAGCTAGAATTAGCCGAGTTAGCTGGGGTCGGCAAAACATTGGTATTTAATCTAGAAAAAGGCATGGTGAATGCGCACTTTACGAACATTCTAAAAATATTCCGAGTCTTGAACATCAAGATATCGGCAGAGTCTCCGTAATGCGAAAAGCGGAAGTGTTGGTAAATGGAAAGCGCGCGGGTCTGCTAATAGAAAATAGTATTTATAGTTACGAGTTTATCTATGATGATGGATACCAGGGTTCGCCGGTGTCGCTGAAAATGCCTACTGCAAAGAAAAGCTTCTCATTTACAAGCTTTCCCGCATTTTTTGAAGGCCTCCTTCCTGAGGGCATACAACTAGAGGCGCTCTTGAGAGATAGAAAAATTAATAGAGGAGATCATTTTAGTCAGCTAATGGTTTGTGGCGCTGACTGCGTCGGCGCTGTGGCAGTGAAGGAACTAAAATGAAAAGATGCTTACTTACCTATGAACCGTTAAAAAAAGGCGAAATAAACTATTCAATAGAAGGCTTGAAAAAGCTTTCTAGAAAGTTGAATCGCCTGGATGTGTTTCCGTATAATCAGTCGGAGCAAATTGAAATAGCACAGCGAATGGTTAAGAAAATTTCAATTCAAGGTGTTCAGCCAAAATTTAGCGTGGTGCTGTCTGAAAAAGAACATGCATTTAAAGAAGTTGAGAACAATGGAAAATATATTCTAAAAACTCAAGTCAGAGACTACCGGCAACTACCTGAAAATGAAGATCTAACGATGAAATTGGTATCTATGACCGGGGTTAAGGTTCCGTGGCACGGACTGGTTAGATGTTCCGATGATAGTTTGTCATACGTTATTCGCAGATTTGACAGGGTGGGAAAAGAAAAGATCCCAATGGAGGACTTCTCTCAACTAATAGGCGCCTCGCGAGATACGAAGTATGACGTACCAATGGAAAAAGTTGCTGAGGCAATCGAAGAATTTTGTACCTATCCAACCATCGAATGCTTCAAATTGTTTCAGAGAACAATTTTGGCATTTTTATTAGGGAACGAAGACTTCCATTTAAAAAACATCGCGGTTATCACGGCCTCGAATAAAGTTCAACTATCTCCCGTGTATGATTTTGTTAACTCAACGATTGCTAATCCGAACTCGGATGAAGAAATGGCCCTAAGTATTGTTGGAAAGAAAAAAAACATCGATAGGAAAGATCTCGTTCAGGGATTTGGTATGGATACACTATTTCTTCCAAAGGCTAAAATCGAAAAGGAAATAAAGAGACTATTGAAGCTTGTTCCTGAGTGGAATGAGATGATTGATAAGTCATTCTTATTAGAAAGCGCTAAAGAGAGCTATAAAAATTTAGTTTTGGATCGAGCAAAACGTTTAACTGAATAGCCTAGATTTGAGCCATTAAGGCTCCCTGAACGTAATGAATTTCAGCAGAATTTTAGCGAGCTGATCTGGAGCGGTGGGGTCGTCTTTAAGAAGTTCAAATTCTTTTTGAATGGGCTTCTGGAAGGTTGCGCTGCCTTTAATTTGGGACAAAGTGGAGCGTGCGACTTCCCTTGGATTGTGTTGAAAGTCATAGAGGGCTTGATAGGGACTGACTCCAGTTTCGTGAAGCTGCACAAAAAGAGCAATTCGAATAAATCTTTTTTCAAACTCAGTAAAGTGGATATCTAAATGAGCAAAGAGCGTCTGTAGCTTTTTAAGCGCGTCTTGTCGTCGCGAAAGAGTGGATCTGTCATTTGGAGAAAATTTTTCTTCGCGCAGCTTTCTAAAGACATTTAAAGTCAGGTCGACATGTGCCAGGTCATGCATGAAAAACGTAATTGCAGAAAAGTCTTTATTTAGATCGAAGGAAAGACCGTTGGCTCTCGAGAGGCCCACGAAAAAGTAGCCAGTGTCGGCATTTAAAATAAAGTCTGAAATTTTAAGATCATCGAAAGAGAAGATAAAATTGGCTTTCTCTTGGTTCAATTTCTGACTTGCACCATATAAATCCATCAGCCCGTCTAGATACCGATCGCGAAACTCAACAAAACCAGAGTCTTTCATAAGCGTCTCGAGCTGCTCAAGGCTTTCAAGTGTCTTTGGTCCAAAGTCATCTTTGCGATTAAAAATATCCTGATACCACACAAGTTCATCCTTGAGGTTTCCCTTGTAGCCGTGACTGATGAGAATGCTATATCGTGCGGCGATTTCGAAAACCTGGTCCGGTGTTTTTTCTTGATTAGCGGTAAGAGACCTTATCATTTCCAGGATTTTAAAGGCCTCAAGCTCTTTTGCCTTTGAAACCTTGGCAGCGCTTAAAAATTCGTGAAGCCGGAATTTAATGATATTCAAAGACTTCAGGGTCTCTGGATGAATAGCTAGCAAAGGCTTTTCCCGGAGATGAACGAAATCGAAAAGCTCTGGGCGTGTCTCATTTTGAAACGCATACGAGCACAGGGAAGCAGCGTTTGATGTCGACGAAGCCAGCACGAGGGCCAGGAATACAAAAAAGGCGGTCCCCTGCGAAAACCTTAGACAGGCAGATCGAAACCATCGTGAATTGGAGGGAGGATGACTCTTCATACCAAGAGATGCTCCAAAAGGCATGCCCAGAACTATGTCCAGAGAGGAAACCTCATGTCATTTTCGACTAAATTAGAACTTAGTTTTGTTGAGTTCAGAATCCGACTGTCATAGGATCTTTCGCTATGGGAACATTATTAGATATAATTTTGCATTTGGATCAACATCTTATCGAGTGGATCGCGTTTTTTGGGCCATGGATTTATGTTATTCTGTTTCTCATTATTTTTTGCGAAACCGGCTTGGTTGTGACGCCCTTCTTGCCGGGGGACTCTTTGTTGTTTGCTGTGGGCGCCTTAACGGCTGTCGAGAACGGTTTGTCCCTCTGGGTTCTTTTGCTCAGCTTAACAATTGCAGGAATTATCGGCGACACGGTAAACTATCATATCGGAAAATATCTAGGACCCAAAGTCTTTGAGCGAGAGAGTCGAATTTTCAAGAAAGAATATCTAGATCAAACTCGCAAGTTCTATGATCGCTGGGGGGCCTTCACAATTGTTGCGGCGAGATTCGCTCCAATCGTGCGAACCTTCGCTCCTTTTGTTGCCGGGATCGGCACGATGCCTTACAAAAAATTTATTATTTACAATGTGGGAGGCGCCATTTTGTGGGTGTTTACCTTTCTCTTGGCGGGCCACTTCTTTGGAAACCTTGCCGTGGTGAAACGCAACTTTCACATTGTGATTTTTGGGGTCATATTTGTTTCAATATTACCGATGATCATTCCTTGGGTTCAGCATAAACTTAAAAAGTCTTAATAATTTGAGGTCTGCTCGCGAGACCTCCGTCTCTTTGAGAATATTCGATTTGGCAGGGTCCCCTAGCTTGACTCTTAAAATATTCGCCAATAGCTTGGGTTGCCTATGAACAATGAATTTATGATGAGAGCCATTGAGCTTTCTCGAAAAAACATGCAAGCGGGTGCGGGCGGTCCTTTTGGTGCCGTTATTGTCAAAAATGGAAGTATCGTGGGTGAAGGTTGGAATCAGGTGACCTCTGCAAATGATCCCACTGCGCACGCAGAAGTTTCAGCTATTCGAGATGCTTGTGCTAAGGCTAAGAATTTTTCGTTGGAGGGCGCTGAAATTTACACCAGTTGTGAGCCCTGCCCGATGTGTCTGGCTGCAATTTACTGGGCGCGAATTGATAAAATTTATTATGCTAATACTCGTAAGGACGCTGCTGACATTCAGTTTGACGATGAATTTCTTTATCAAGAGATTCCAAAAGAAATAAAAGAGCGCAAAATTCCCATGGTTCAATGCGATCACGATGCCGCCTTGGCCGTATTCAAAGAGTGGAATGCAAAAACAGATAAGGTTCCCTACTAAGGACTAGATCACACAACAGGACTCCAAGTCAGGCCCTAGATCAGAGAAAATAAAGGAATGAAATTAGCTATTTCGTTCCTTTTATTTTTTGTGAGTTTTATTGCGTTCACTGGTTGCTCGTCGCCTGAAAAGAAAATACCTCGTGATATTGCTTCGCTTCAGGCCAGTGGTGGTATGGAGGGAATTTGGTTTGTTCAGGGAACCAGCTCCACGCGCGGGCCTTATAATGGCGAAATTGAGTTACGTAAATCCAATGATGGAACGTTTTCTGTTGTTCGCATCGTGACTTATATTAATTCATTTTTCGACGGGTTAAAAGTTCAAGAGGTTTGGACAGGAAAAGCCGTGGCGACAAATGACTCTTTGACGATTAGCTATGATATTAAACAGGCCGATTTCATTATGCGTTTGGGAAATTTAAAACGTAAAGCCACAGACTTTTTGGCGCCTGTTGAAGTTGTGAGTCGATTCATTCCTTCCAATAAGGGACTAGCAACTCAATTTAGCGACAAAAACAGCTCGACTTATACTGAGTGGCTTACGACCATTCGCGAATTAGAGCCCGAGCCTCTTTGGATCAACCGACGAGTGAACCTGGACGCCAAAGGGAAAAGTATTCCAATTGTGGTCAAAGCAGCAATTACTGTGGCAAAAGGTCATCTCGACTTTGATAAAGACCCCTTTGTTCGGACTTATAGAGCGCGTCCTGAATTTAAAGATCAACAACCTTATTTTGTCTTCGATCCCACTGACTTTGAATTTTATCGTAACAATAAAGACGTCATACGTGTCGTGAACAAAGTCACAGATAATATCAGCATTACGGAAGCGGTTGTTAAACGAAACGCCTATGCCCCAACCCTAGAAGAAAAGGCTATTGGCTATGAACAGAATACCGTTTCCAATCATATCAACGAACTGGGAATGTTTGCTCATGCGGTGATCGGGAGCGACGGGCAAATTCTGAACTATGCCCAGGACGGTGATTCTTCGGTATGGACGGGCATGTATGTGGCTTCGCAAGCGATGCGCTATCTTAAGACGCAGGATTCGCAGGCATTGGTAAATGTTCGAAAGTCCTTAAAGGGGCTCATGACCCTTATGGCGGTGACGGGCGACAAAAAAGAATTTGCGCGTACCTTGGCAATCTATAATCCGAACGAAAAATTGAAAGATGAATGGCATCGCGGCGAAGGAGTCTATTCCAACATCATTTGGCGCGAAGGCGGCAATAATGATATGTTGCGAGGAATAACTCATGGATTTTTGTGGGCCAGCCGAGTGCTACCTCAATCAGATACGGCGCTCTGGAGTGAGCTTCGTGAACGATCCATTGCTTTAAAAGATTTAAGAATAGTTCAAGAAAAGAAACAAAATCTTCCAGCCGCTTTAGGTCTTGCGGCACTTCTGACAAAAGATAGGTCATACAAAGAAAAATATCTGGACGCCTATGAGACCATTCCGATGAAGTTGTCGGGACTTTTCGACAGCAGTTTCTATTGGCGAGGATCGGCAGATTGGAGTGGAATCAATCTCAGCATGCTGGGCGATATCAATGACATCATGATTGCGGACCTGTTGGGCGCCACCAAGATTCGCAATCAGATGCGGGAGCAGTTGATGGACTCATGGGTCACCTATCAGCCGGCCCAAAGACATCTTTTAACGTTAGCGGCATATGAGTTTGCATATAAGCATGGAACTCGCGGTGGAAACTTTCATTCCGACAGCAGTGAAGAAAAATTCAGTCGGGCATTAGCCCGAGCTCCATGGGGTCTTCGGGACATTCCTTATCCACGTCCAAATCTTGATGTCGCTATCGACAGATCATTGGATCCCAGTTGGTGTGTCTCCCCTATTCCAAAACTCTTTTGGAAGGTCTTTAAAAAGTGGGAACCGCCTGAGGGCTACTTCTATCAAGGAATGTATTCCTATCCGGTCTTCGAAATGGATGCATTTGGCAGCAATATGGTTTGGAAGGATTCGGCCTTCAGATTCAAGATAAGTCACACAAAAGGCGAAGAACTTGCTGGCGTGGACTATCTCTATGCCTATTGGTTGGCCCGGTATTCCGGCGCTCCGGATGTGAACTAATGGAGATCGTTTGTGTATGAAGTATGTGTGGATAACCGTGTTGTCTCTGTGGATAAGTCTCTCCACTAGAGAGGTTCTCGCTCAAGAGGAGTTAGATGACTACACGAAGTGCGGAGTTTATGAAATTAGCGGAGTCATACGAAAAGGCAGTCCCGGGCCCGTTCTGAAAGTGAAAGAGGGCTTACCACAGGAAGTCGTTTTGAGTTTAGATAAAGATTTAGGCGAGGTTGCTACGATCTATCTGGATAAGCCAGTTTCTGTTACTGGCAAAATTTTGGTACCAGTGAATAAGTCCCGAGGCCAGCTGGAGTCCACAAAAAGCGCAAAGGAAATAGCCGACATGCGAGCCAAGGGTAAAGACTATAGTGAGAGATTTATTCGCAATGACTTTAAGGACAGAGATCCGGACCCTCTTCATCCAGAAATGGATTCGGGATTTAAACTGGAAGAAAAGCTCAATTGTCGAAAAAAATAGTCAGACTCTTGATATTTACAAGAGCCTCCGCTAGAAGGATTCCTATATGAAAAAATCAGGCCGTGATACGAAAGAACTTAAAAACTTTGCCCTAGGTGAAAACCAAACCAACTATCCGCAGTCTTATGCTCCGGAAGTGCTTGAGGCCTTCGACAACAAAAATCCTGGCAAAGTGGCGTGGACGACATTTGTATGTACAGAGTTTACGTCCTTGTGTCCAAAGACGGGTCAGCCGGATTTTGCCAAAATCTTTATCAACTATATTGGTGATAAAAAAATGGTCGAATCAAAATCTCTTAAATTGTACCTTTTTAGCTTCCGTAATCACGGGGATTTTCATGAAGACTGTGTTCAAAAAATTTGCGATGATCTCGTTAAATTGATGAAACCAAAATACATAGAAGTTATTGGTGAGTTTACTCCACGTGGTGGAATTGCCATTTTTCCTTTTGCGGCTCATGCGGGAAAAGATAAGTTTAGTCAAAATCTGTATGCGAAACGTTTCGCTGAATACAGTCCTGGAAAATATTCGATGGAACTTTCTAAGCTTTATTAAGAACGTGAGTCAGCGCTGGGCTGACCCACATGTTGGTGGGCATTCTTAACGATCTAATTGGCCATGTCTTTTACTTCGTCGGCCGCTTCTTCTAGGCGGTTTCCGGCTTTTTTCGGCAGGCACTTTAGTGTTCCGTTGACCATCTCACAAGCTTTTTCTTCAACTCTGTTCGCCGCCTTTTTCACATTTTTTTTCACATCTTGGGCAGCTTCCTTGGTGACCTCTTTTGTTTTTTTGACGACATCATCTGCATGTGCGTAACAAAACGGAGTTAGGAGAGCGGCAAAGATAATTGTTGTGATGGGTTTCATGTTTTCTCCTTTGTTGAACATATCATGAGAGAGCGTAAATGCGGGACTGCTCTGGTGTATTGATAAAATCGAGAAGCAATAGAGATCATCTTATTTATGTCGGCTTGGAGGAGACTTTTCGTCGTCGATCGCCTTTCGCGTTTCTGAAGTGTATTTATTCATAATTCCTGCGACTTTTTTAGAAGCTTCATCTTTTGCATAACCCAACTTCTGTTGTAGAACTCCGGCGATTGCAGTGGCATCGCCCTTTGTTTTTTCCCACTCGTCATCTGTGATGTTTCCCCAGGTTTTGTGTAGGTCCCCTTTGATCTCTTTCCATTTGCCTTGGACTATATCTTTGTTCATAACGCCTCCTGAAGGTTTGGTGATGCAGCATCATTGCTACGAAACGTCTGTGCCCCATGAGATAGTCTATAGAGCAACTTAGGTACCGCCAACAAATCCACTCAGATCGAAGCTCGTTATACTTGAGGTGTGGTGTTTGACATGTATGGATTCGTATTCCCTTTCGAATGGCCCAATTGTGCCCCATAGCTCATGGAAACTTTTTTCGGAGGCTCCAAAGGCGATGAAGCCGAGCATTTTGATATTAGAAAAAGATAGAGATTTGGCAGCAAGGATTTGCAATTGGTAATTCAAGAAGAGGATATCCGCGAAGAAGATCGGTACTTTCACCAGATGTTATTCAATTAAAGATTCTGCTTCAAAGAGGTTGTTGTGAAGATATCCTGCCGTTAGCAGAATTTTTTCTGAAAAAATACGAATAAAATTTGGCGGAGAGGGAGGGATTCGAACCCTCGGTACACTTTTGGTGTACGAGCATTTAGCAAACGCTTGGTTTCAGCCACTCACCCACCTCTCCGCAGCGATCTTGGAATGACTAGGGAACCAAATTGCCATAGTGGCAGAGCTTAATCAAGGGTTAGACCCTTTACTTTTTGGAATTTCTTCAAGAATGCTTGATTTTTCCCTGGTCGCAGTCTATCAATTACGTCTCTTTCAGTGCACTCGTAGCTCAGCTGGATAGAGTACTTGACTACGAATCAAGTGGTCAGAGGTTCGAATCCTCTCGAGTGCACCATTTTTCTTCCCCCTGAAAATCAACAACGCAAAGCGTTAAGTCTGCCAAACTGGGCTATTTCAGGACTTCTATTTTTGCCCGCAAAACGTCTCAAACTAAGACTTCAGTCCTAAAAAGAAGCAATATGAAAGCTCCGATTTTAAGTGGATAAAACCTCGCGTATCCTAAAGATATCGAGGGTTTAAAAATGAAGTGTAAGACAATTCTATTGGGTTCGTTTTTGTGTATTGCCATGTCAGTTGGACAGTCTGCTTTTGCGGAAAAAATGCACGGCATATTCATGGTGGCAAAAGGCAGTGTGCAAATCAAAAGTGGCGAGACCCTGTCGGCTGTCAAAGTGGGATCGAAAGTTTTTGAAGGTGACAGTGTTATCACAGGCGTCGATTCTCGAGCTAAAATTGTGATGCAAGATCGCAATGTTTTGAATGTCTCTCCAGACACGGAGTTTCAAATACCGACATATAAAAACGATGCGGCGACGGGTACCAAGGACGTTCAAATCAACTTACTCAAGGGAAAGATCCGCGCCAACGTTGAGCAGAACTATGATGGATCGAAAAATAAATTTTTGATCAAGACTCCGACCGCAGTTGCGGGTGTTCGCGGAACTCAATTTACGACGGGTTATAATCCCCTCACTCGAATGACTTCTGTTGTGACCTTTAAGGGGGCTGTAGCATTTGCTACGATCAACAATCAGGGCCGCGTGGTTGGGAAACCGGTTATTATTAAAAAAGGCCAAACCTCCAGTGCGATACCAGGCGGGAACCCCGAACCACCGAAAGTAATGCAAAAAGAAGAAATGAATCAGGTTGAAAGTGAAACGTCTGTAAGTACGACAGTGCCAGACTCCACCACGACCACAACAAATGGCGACGCGGCCACATCCACGCAAGGCGAAGGCCCCTCTTCAGGCCGAGACCCTGCGGCCGTGAATCCATCATTGGACCCTGTTGCGGCACCGATGATTGACAAAAAAGATCTGGATGTAAAAATGGCTGCCGATATTAAAGATGTGCGTACGGCTCCGGCAGTGATTCCAGCGAACACTCGTGCACCGACGAGTGCGCCGAATTCAGCCGTGACAGATATCATTCGGGAAAAAACTGGTAAAACAAAAGTTATCGTTAAACCACAACGCTAAAACTATAGAACGAAAGCACACTCAACATGATTCGCGCAGCTTTGATTTTCTTCGGTGTCTTTTTGTGTCTGGTAGCTCAGGCGGCAGAGACTAAAATTTTACAAGCCCAAACTCTTGTCGTTGTTCTGCATGACAAGCAGATGGCCTCTGCTATGGAGCGCCAGGTACGCGTGCGTGAAACTTCCACAGGAAAAATTGCCCAGCTGACCTTGCAAAAGATAAATTCTAGCGACAGTTGGTCCGGATTCTTTGTCATTCAATTTTTTGTAGGCGACAACTCCTCTAAGACCCTGGAGTTTTTAGACTCTCGCTTTAAGCCCTATCTCGTCTATTCAGGAACAAGTGGCGCAGAAATAAATCTATTTACAGAACCCAAAGAGATGGCCCAATTTATTCAAAAAACGCAACCAGAGGCCGGAAAAATTGACTTCGCAAATATTGGCAATCTTCCCAAAACTGCAAGCGTACTGCCTCCGGAAGTAAAAATCCTTCCAAGCGCTGCGGCAGCAGCGGTCGCTCCCTCAGCTCTGCATGTGACTGCAGGAATGGATAAGGGCGCGATTGAATCTCAGGTTCGCCAGCAGGCAAAGGCTCAAGAGCAACATCAAATGTCTCTGGAAGAACAGCAGGCGCGCGCCAGGGCAGAGCTCCTAGCTCGTCAAGAAAGTCTTTCTGCAGCGGAAAAGAAACGAAAAAAAGATCAAGCGACGGCACTCGTGGCCGAGGCGAATGCATTGTATGCTAAGCAAAACTATGGCGCGGCCGAAGCGAAATATAAAGAAGCGATCGGCCTCGATCCTGAAGAAGAAGTTTATTATTATCGTTATGGGGTCAGCCTCTATAAGAATGAAAAGTACAATGAATCTTTGGCCGCACTGTCTATGGCAGAAGTGTCGGGAGCATCGGCCTTAGAAAAGGACTACTACACGGCTCTTAATCATCTGAAACTAAAAGACTATGATAAGGCCCATAAAGAGTTTATCGAAATTCGCGACGAAAATGACCCGACCTTAAGCCCTACGGCCGCCTTTTTTGCGGGAAATATTGAATTTCAACAACTGAAGTTTCCCGCAGCTCGTAAGAGTATGGAATATACCATCGATAATTCCAACGATCCGAAGCTTGCGAATTCTGCAGAAACCTTGTTAGAGCAGATCGACAAGTCAGAGGCGTATTATGACAGAAAAAAGGAAAAGTACCGAGTCACTCTATTTGGTGGATTGATTTATGACTCGAATATTTTGAATGTGGCCGAAAATAATGTCGCCACAGATGTTAAGTCGTTTCGTTTAAATTACGGTGCGAGTTTCTTGGCAATCCTACATAGGACACAAAAATCTGATTTGGGTGCGCAAATTAGCGTGTCGGACTATTATAGTTCGAACACCAGCTTTATTGGCGACGCCTTTTTGCAAACGGCGGACCCGTTAGAGACCACCTTCTCTGTACCCTTTCACTATGAAATTCAGATGAAAGACAAGGCGCTTGGGTGGGAGCTAGCTCCTTACTATAAAAATACCTTTATGGCGCCATCAGGTGGCACTAGAGAATTGGTGATCTCTTCTTTTGGTCTTAATACGACCTTAGCTTGGGCGCTGAGTTCCGATTGGTTTTTGTCGAACCGCTTGGACTATTCAGCTGATAACTCTTATCTCAGCAGTGCTGCCGACGACGATCAGTCGAGTCAGCGTTTCGGCCTAACCATTTCGCCTACGAAGCTCTTGGATCTAAAGGGGGAAGAGTCGATTACTACGGATGTCATTCTCTATAAAAATCAAGCACAGGGAAAAAATAATACCTATAATAAATATGGACTGGGTGTTTCTTATGCCTTCCCGTTCTGGATGGCGAGCCAAGGTAATCTTCGAGCCGAGTATGCGAATCAGCCTTATACGGAGGCTACAAGTGCGCATACGGATCAGCTCTTGACGGTTGTCGCATCGGCCACCAAGGATATTCGCAAAGATCTGAACTTTCTAGCCAGCGTGATGTTCCAGAACAGTGCTTCTGATTTGGATGCTTATAACTACAACAAGATTGTGGTGACGGGCCTCTTTACCTACACGTCGAGTTTTTTACAGAAATAGTCTAGGGATTAACAGTGAGCGTCGTTCCCGGAATGACAGTTGGGAAGTTTGGCATCATACCCATATCTTGCACCAAAACGTGGACACCGGATTGCGCACCACCCACGAGTCCGACCTTCATGTAGAAAAACTGCGTTGCTGGGCTGCCAGAGACCATCATGGGAGCATACGACGCGGTACAACCCGCATCAGAAAAGGTAGTAACAGAGACATTTACGTTGTCGGTATTTAAAGTAAAGGGGCGGTTGTCTCCATCAGCCAGACCGTTCGTATAGCCATTTAAGTTCACTGTTACCGCCGTACAATCTGACGGTGTAACTGTTATGTCAGGATAGAAAAGCTCCCAGTGATCTGGGGAGGTGGTACTTGGCGTAACATTTAATGGAAGTGATGGACCATAGCTTAGGGGCGCGCCGCTAAGCGAAAGTGACATTGTGATGTTCTTAGGTGCAGCCATTCCATTTAATAAATAAGGCTTCACATAAAAATTAACATCAGCAGGAGAATAAAGAAAGAAATTCAAAGATCCGACTGGAGACATACATCCTGGATCCGAATAGGTGTTCAGATGAATATTACTGTCCCCACCGCCAACGAGAAAGTTCGCTGAACCGGCGTAGCTACTACTAACTCCACTAAATAGATTTTGAACAAATGCGCGCATGGGAACGCAAGAACTACTTGGAACAGAAGCTGATCCCAAATTCTGAAGCTGCAAGTTATCAGGACCATCTATTGAAATTGGATAGCTACCTACCAGGCCAAGATCCCCAGCGATTTGTAAGTTTATAGTTCCGCTCGCAAGATTTGTTCTACTTATATAGAAGTTTGTCTTAAACGCTCCGACGGGAATTACTGAAGGTGAACCGCTTGCGCACGCTTGATCCGAGTGGAAGGTAAGCTCTGGATTTGCCGTGGAAACGGCAAAACTGAAAGACTGCGAAAGCACAACAGGAACGCCGTATTGGTTGTAGACTCTTGCCGAATAGGGATGATCAGAGCAGCCGCCCCCGGAACCCATCATCGTGTCACCACGAACCTCAATTCCAAAGGGAACATTTGTTCCGTTGCCTGGATGAAAAGTAAGCGTAGGAGAAGTGTAGCCACTTGCGGTCACGGTCAAGCTTCCTTCCGTGGCGACAAGAGGTAAAAGGGCATAGATGGTCTTGGTCGCCTGGCTCATTGCAAAGGCCAGTGAAGAAACTCCTGAAGAGCAAGTTCCATCGGAAAATGTTTGCAACCCTACGGTGGTGAGGGTTGCTGATAAGGCACTGGAAATGTCACTAGCCCCCATATTGTTGACTGTACGGCGTTCAATCTCAATCGGATAACAAAGGCCAGGCAAGAGCCGTTCAGGGCCATCTACGCGAAAGGTATTTGAACTAGCTGAAGCGCTATTAAAAGATTTAGAGGGTGCGGTGAATCCAGCGGGTGCCCCGGAAAGTATACCGATAGCCAGAGTGAAGGGGGTGGGAGAAACAGGAGTTTTAAAGTAAAGCTGGCGATCCGCGAAGCCTGGGTTGAAAGTTGAGGAAGAAAATCCACCAACATTCATTTGGCAGTTATAGTACGAACTGTACATAGTTGTTGGAGTGCTATTAATGGACAATTGAAAAGTTAATGCGGATTCTAAATTACCGCTTCCGCCAGAGGCATTTTTGAAATGAGCATCTACAGATTGGCATGCATTGGCTTCAAAAATTCCATGCGGAAAATAGTCTTTAGCTAGAATCACTTTCGTTGCTGGACCGCCCCCCGATCCGCCATCGCCGTCGTTGCGATCGGGGAAGTCGGGACCGTCGCAGCCATCAAACCAAGAATCAGAATTGTAAGCTATTTGAATTGGAAGATCTTTTGTTTCACCGGGCCTCAAGGTAACTTTTTCGAGCGTTCCCATAATATAGGGCTTTGAAAGAAGACTGTCCGGAGGGAAACCATTTGCCTTAAAGTCCTTGCATGCACCCTCTGCAGCGTAAAATCCGACTACATGAAAAACTCGATCAACTCCAGAGTCGACATCTAAATTCAAAGTTCCACCAGAGACTACTCCGCCGACCCAGGGTCCGACCAGCTTTGGCGTCATGGTGCCGTTTTTACGCATGCACGTATTTCGGCGCAAAGATTCTTCTGGCCCACCAACGGCAACTAGATAGCAATTGATGGGACGAGCCC
>JBBKWD010000217.1:0-12860 GCA_037968775.1 Bdellovibrio sp. | reverse complement strand
TATAAAGACGACGAACTTTTTGGTCGTCAATGAGAATACGTTGCCGACGAAGGTCCTGTTGTCTTTTTTCCTCTGCGATAGAGGCCAACTTGCGGTCGGTCACTTCCTGGTAAAGATTTCCACCCTTAACCGCCAACGGACCCCAGTTTTCTTTTAACTTTTCAACGGCTCCGCGAAATTGTGCGACAGTTCCGGTAAAAAGAGGGCCCCAGTCTAAGATATGCTTTCTAAGATCGACAGCCTCGATCATGCCGTACTCAGTCTGCCCTAAGGAGTTAATACCGGAAACCCAAAATTCGAACCCTGCCGGAAGTGGTAGTGATTTTCCATCTCTAAAATGAATCACCAAATCAGCATCGACATTACGAACAGAAACTTTTTCGTTCTCAACAAAAACCCAGAACTGACCGCGCTTCGATTCCATCTCTGCAAAGAGGGTCTCCAGTTTAAAATCTGTGGCCTTCTCGACCCAAACTGTACCGCTTGTTAGGCGCCATTGATGAGCCGCGATCTTCTCTGCGGAACTCTTAGCCTTCAAATGTAACTTTGTATTCTGGTCTTGATAATGAAATGCCTGCCTGTTGGCTCGCAACGAGCAAAGCTCTTGAGTGTTGATACAAGCTTCCGGCTGCTGAAGTAGATCGGCGGAAGCGCGCACTCGAACTTCCATCTGAAAAGCCGCTATAAAAATCAGGATCCGCCAAGCTATCCTCATTCAAACTCAACATTTTTTGCAAGCTTTGTCGCCTGCTTTTGCAAAATTTCATTTTTAAAATTCTTAAGGACTGTCTTATAAATTTCAGAGGCTTCTTCCGTCTGATTATTGATTTCAGAAATCTGCCCCATTCGCAACAAAATGAAACCTGTTAACTCATGACTTGGGTACTGCGTAACCATCTCATCAATTTCAGTCAAACTGCTTCGGAAATCTCTTTTAAGAAAGTAGCTTTCTGCAACGAAAAATCGCGATTCTACCGAGTGGCGAGATAAGGGGTATCTTTCTCCTAAATTTTGAAACTCTTTGATCGCACGATCGTAATCTTGATTGTTGAAATAGCGCTTGCCGCGTTCAAAAAGAACTCCAGATAAGTCTATTGCCGCATCACTAGCAGGACTTCGCACAACTGCTGAAAAGGTCTTAAGGTCATATTTCGCAATCAGCTTATTTTCGGCTGGCATCAACTGCGCCACGCTTTGCTGAAAGTCTTTGATTTGATAACTGAGTCGCGAGTTTTGCAGGCGCTCTTGATCCACTTCTTTTTGCAAAGAAGTCAGTTTGATTTCAAACTCTTGCCGCCCGTTAAAGTGACCCAAAAAAGTCACATAAACTGCCAGCAAGCCGACCGTGAGACATAAACAAAACACGACAAAAAGTGAGTTGCTGTTTTTCATAGTCTCTTTATCGGAAAGAATCGATAAATATTGAGACTGTTTTATATTGAGACGCTGGGCTGGTGGTTGGTCTGGGGTTCTGGTTTGCCTAAATTGGAAGATGTAGATGTGGTGTTGGTCGCCAGTACAGCTGCCCTCGGTTCTTGAGCGAGTCTGGCCGTCCGTGGCTGCCTTTCTGAGGCGCATCGTGCCTCACCATATATCACATTTTTTTGTTTTAGAGAGTCTCCAGCCCTGTAATCGCCAAGGATTCGTAAATTCAATTGAAGAACCTATGAGATTGAACAATCCAAGGACTTTAGAACGTCTAAGTACGATAAAAAGGGTTTTCAACAGAACCCCTATCTATGAAGATGCTCCAAAACCGAAGTTTTCCCAATAAGATGTCATTATGTTATCCAGAATGACCGCGCAGCCCCTGCCCGGGAGCTCTCGCTAAAGATTCTGGAGTCCGACCTCGCGGCTCCGTTGGGTGGATCTGGTCGCTGCAATTCATTGGAAAATCAAGCAGTCAATTTATTTTGATTCTCAATTATGATAAAAAAACTATCAACGTTGTTTTCTTGAATCCTTTGGATCCAACGGTTCTTAAAACCGGGCGAATTTACTTTCCATCCAAATCAGACAAATTGAAACAAATGCTTCGCCTCGAGGTCGATCAACATGAATCTGGAATGACCGAAAATATCGTCGCGTCCGATGGGTATATCGAAACAACTGGCATCGTGGGCTTCTGAGGCCAGAAGCCCACTCAATAAATCAGTCTTTAGAGTCTCGAAAGCGTGTCGCCGTATACTTGGGTGAAAGCCAAAATGTTAAGGGCAGGCCACAAGTTCCGTGGCAAATCGATAGTTTGTAATGTCGAAAGAATTGGCTTCATAAGTCGCGCGGAATGTATTCTTACGGCACTTTTTGTCTCTGTCGTCATAGCTAACTTTACCACGTTGTACGTCGTTTAAATTACTCAACCATTGGGCCGAAAATCCGGCGAAGTCTGTTTTGCGCAAATAGTCTCTGCAAGTGGATTCGTCAAAAACAGTGTTAACTGGAATATTCAGTTCGTTGGCTCCATTCATGTGATCCGTGTCTATCCGGACCGAGACCTGAAATTTATTATTGATGGAGACCGTGTATTCTAAAACATAACTGGCGCTACAGAAATATTGCGGATAGCTCTTGTCTTTGCTTGGCGACGTGCAGACGAGCTTGCCGTTGATTTTTTGCCAGGTTCCTAAGTTGCCGTATTTATTAACGGGCGCACACTTCGGAATAGATTTGATGCGAGTATTGGCTGACTGAATGTCGCCTTGACCAAAAACTTTGAATTGCTGTTCGCCAGATATTTGCGCGTAGGCATGAGCCGAGAATGCTAACGTTAAGAGGACGGGTAAAAGTAATTTCATCGAATTCTCCTTTATAAGTTTTCCCTATTTAGAGGACAAGGAGAGCTCAACGCAATAAGCAAGGTCGAGTCGTGTTGACACCAAAAGTAAACACGCTCACCCATTGAATTCAGAGCTATCTGGCGAGATTTTTACCTGTGTTTTGTTTTAGATAATGGAAAAAGTTGCAATTGTAGCTGGTAAACTTCGGTACAGGTGCCTTCCGTCAAAAGTGTGGCGGCTTCAATCAGGGCTTTTTCTAGAACAAGTTTAGCGCTCTCAATATTATCGGGATTCACGGCCACCGTATAGCCATTGATAAGCCTTGCGGCAAAGGAAGCTGAATCACTGGCTTGGAGTTCCAACGTTGCTTTGCGGAGCATTTGTGTGTGAAATTCGCGCACCAGCTGGCGGCTGCGCTTAGTCGGAATGCGCATTTTCTTATTTTTCTTTTTTAAAGAGCCTTTTTCACGAACTAGGTAACCTGCAAGCTCCAGATCATGGAGAACCGCTTGCACGTCCCGAGAATGCACGCCGAATTGTTTGGCAATCAAGCTGATATCCTCAACAAAATTGTTGCATATCGTGCTTTCGAGGATGGATAAATGCAGCCAGCTTTTCAATAGAACCTCATCGTTTTCAATGATCTCTTGAATGCGGCGGTCTTCCGATACGTGCGCTTTGCGAATTTGTTCCGGTTCTACATTTTTGGACCTAAGCCAATCACGACTGTGCGCTTGTACTAAGGCATTTTGCGCAACTGCATCGAAATCTAAGCTCTTAGCCAATTTAGGTAAATGCTTTTTAGGAACCAAGCGCTGAGAATTAATAATACGGGTGAGAGTCGCGACGTTGATATCAACCAATGCAGACCACTTTCGCAGACTTAAGCCATCGCTGGTCTTTAAAGCTAAAAAAGCCTTGCGCAAAATTTCGGAACTTTCAAATGTGTTCTCTATTTTCGCCATAACAAACTTTGTTGAATTTCGCAGAGGTTGTAAATTGCAATAACCGCAGTGGATCGTAAAAGACCTTTGTACTTGACGTCAAAACGAGGAATAAGAATTTTGGCGCGACCGTTTTCGCTGGATGCCGAGGTGACTTCCTCCACATTCGCATCGCTTTCTATTTCAATGTTGAACACATCAGCGGCGTACGCCGTTGGATTCCGCCAACGGAGACGGCAAGCGGGAGTTAAGTCTGGAAAGCTATCGCTGACCACAAAGACATAGCTGAAGATCTCCTGCTTTATTTGCAGAGAAAGAATATCGCCACCACCGCCCACGCCCGTAAAACCACCACCGGATTCTTTCGAGAGCAGTTTTGAGTTTTTTAGCAAGGATCCATTTTGTGCGAAAACCTGCTTTGGATGCGTGCGGTAAACTTCCGTGGATGATCGCGGGAAGAGCTGATTGAAGTTAATGACTCTTAACTTCTCGTTGGCAGAGGGGCCGATTGAGTTATTATAATGAATCAGCATGAGGCCTAGTTGGTAGTTGTCATCCTCGTATCCCGCGGCGCCAAGAAATACATGCAGAGTCAGGGCAATCAAAGCCTCTGGATTTGCATTCTCTAAAGTTTCTTTATTGATGACACCCCAGTTTTCTTGCTGCGCATAGAAGTCACTGCGGCGATCACGATCCGCCTGCAATGCAATCTCGGTCGTGTTTTGAAAGAGGTCGAAAGACTCAAGTTTTTTAAAGAGCTCCGTCGTTTTTAAATGCCCCAATTTAAGGTTTGGATTTTTAAGGTTTTCTTGCCAGATATTTCCTAAAACGCGATCCCGCATCAGCTGTCGCAATTGCTGCATAGTCGATGCGTAGGCCTTCTCTTTCCGAGTCTCGCGAACCGCCTTAAGGACACCTTTAAAATCAAGCCTGTCGATGTTTTGATCACTATAACCAAAACTCGGACTTAATAAGCCAATAAGAGTAAAAAGGAGCCAGATATGCCGCATTCCAAATAGGTATGCAAGATGGCGTCCATGCGCGCGCGTGTTTACATTTCCTGTCAACGGGAACGGCGACCTGCCATTGACGAACCAGGGGCTGTGAGCTTTAAGTGAGAGCGTCAAGAAACCATGTACCCGGGAGAAATTGTGAAATTAATATTATCAATCTTTCTGATGTTGCCGCTAAACGCTTTCGCGGAAGATCCGGTTTTTTGCAACGGCCAGCGAATTGAAAGAGGCGGAGATAACTATTATCCCAACGGCAAACGGATAAATGTCTCGAATGATTTTTATTTTCCTAACGGTCAAAGAACAAAAGTACTATCCGACTCATATTATCCAAATGGAAAAAGAATCCAGGTTTTAAGCGCTGAGTACTTTATGTCGGGTCAAAGAGTACTTGTATCGGGTGATCTCTTTTATCCTAACGGCCGCCGGATTCAGATCTTAGATGAATGCTTTTACTCAACCGGCGTTCGCATGGATTCATGCCCAGATATCATTCCCTATGTCGAATCTGAAGGTGCCTTTAGAGTCCGCGGAACAATCGATCGCACGGCTGGAAAAGTCATGGACCTCCGTTACGAATATCGCGATAAACCCGTCACCACCTATTTCGATGTAAACTCGAACGGCAGAATCACAAATATGGAAGCAATCTGTGAGGAAGGGCCCAGCCCAAGATAAGGCCATTCTTATTTTTTGGGAATGAGTTCGCTTAAGCGCAGGCGCTAAGTCTAAGTGCGAAAAAAAGGGTTTTCAACAGAACCCCTATCTTAGAAACGCTCCAAAGCCAAAATTTCACCTATAAGATGTCGTTATGTAACGTGGAAGTGACCGCAGCCCCTGTCCGGGGGCTCTCGCTACTGGTAAAATAAACAGGGATTTTTGAGGCATTTTGACCGTTTGAACAAAGCAATGCCTCTCTCCAAGGTGATTTCATTTTATATAACAGTTGATTCGGAAAAGACTCCGTCAGTCTCTCTGCCGCGATTGGTCCGCGGGCCATATATCTGATAAGACGCTCCAACTTTTTACGATCACCGCCCGCTACCCACACCCTCGCATTTAGGCTAAAGCCCCCCACATCGGGCCGAATACGGATCGCTACCTTCTGGATCGACCTGGATATTTTTTGCGCCAAAGCAGCGAATTCCCCTCCCTGCTCGCTCCCCAAATCCCGATTTATTCGCGATGGATAATGATGAAATTTCACCAAGCCCCTCTTCATCAAAGCTTTCTTGAAAGTCTTCATTAAGCCCCATGATTTCAATGCACTTTAAAACTTTCTTATGAATCTTTACCGCCAAATGGATATGCTCTTCGTGCGACAACGACTGACGACAAAAAGTATAGCCAGCGTCGGTTTCCACAAAAACACCATCCGGAACGCGTATGAAAATGAATGTTCAAATTCAGCGCACTGCCAAACCTTTGTATGAAAGTCACAGCTCCCGTTTGGTATTTCATAATACCGTTTCTTTTAGCTCTCCTTTTTTGCCAAGAGCTTATGGCCCGCAGATAAATTTTAAGAGCGGCATTCGTGAGTTTTTGATTTTTAGCCATTATAAAAGGAAACGACAACACCCACTGGCGATAAGGCACCTCCGGAAAAGCCGTGTCAACTAAATGCGCAGCTTCTGCATTCATTCTTTTGGCACAACAGCTTGGACAAAAACCCAGGTCTCAGAACAGGATCGAAGGCTCTCCAAAACAAAAACATGTGATATATGGTGAGGCGTCGTGCCCATCGAATCTTTGCATCTTTTTTTCTTTGGGTAGGTTCGGAGTTTTTGTTCACTTCAACCACTTTCGCTTTGGATCTTTCTTATCTACTGGCCACTCCTTCCACTGCACTTGAATTTCAGTTGCCGCGATTAAATTTTCTAGAATCAAACCGCCGTCTTCTCTTTGCCAAAAATCCATCGCATGCGATGACTGTCTTTGCATGGCGATTTCTGAAACCAACGAATACACCATGCCACTCATTGGGGGAATCAAACATCCAAATGTCGAAAGCACCCCTTGCAACCTTGATAGAACACCTTTGCCACCCACGGAATGCATCAGCACCAGAACCGCCGTCGGTTTTCCCAAAAGTTTCGGGTGCCCTTCAAGTTCGGTCATATCTTCTAAAAGTTTTTGCAAAGGACTGCCCCAAGAATCCCAATAGGTTCCGGTTGAGACCACCAAAGCATCAGCATCGAGTATTTTGTTTTTCAATGCCGAGGACCATTTTTCGGTTTTTAGCGAAACCACTTCTCCGGCTACACTTTTGGGTAGTGTTTTAATCAGCTGATTTAACATTACAGCGCAATTTCCAGTTTTTCCACTGGGACTGCCGTTGAGAAATAAAATTTTCTTTTGAACGTTTGTCTTAGATGCGGTTGTTGTTTTCTTCATGGCTCTATCGTCCCGCAAATTCTTGGGAAGGAGAACCAAAAAAAACGGGCACCCATCAAGGGGTGCCCTGCTCATGGAGGGATAGGAAAAGGACCGTAACTATGTGTGACCGTCATGCATCAGGAAACCTCCTTGTGGTTGTCTTCCCCAGCGCTCTCTATTTGAGAGACCAGGGGTTCGTGTTCGAAGCCCAGCGTAAGAGCAATTCTGCGAGGAGGGTCCTTAACTTCTATAAAGTTTAGGACGTCCTGCACTCCGGAGAGCTCCCAGGCCATTCCGCCTGCCATGGCCTTCATCCGGGGTCGATAAACTTCACCGTGAAGAAGGACTATGTTCTCTGCGACTTCGAGTTCGATATGCTCGCCACCAACTTTTATTAGATCTGATACCTGAGACTCCAAAATTTTTGTGATCTCTTCGTCTGATCTATAATAGTCAGAAGGCACAGCGATTCTATCTTCAACTTTCCAAACTCCTTCGATCTCAGAAATGATACCAAGAGCAGCATTTTTCTTAATCATGGAATCGACATATCCATTTACGATAACAATACCCTGGCGAACTGTGATATCAAGATCAGCCAAGCTCACTCTTTTATCCCAGCGAATCCTTTCGCGAATCACGCGAACAAGTTCACTATCTTGCGGTTTCGTATTTAGAGCGTTCATGCAGATCTCCTTTTCAACTTTTCGCTGGTCGCGCAGTTCGCGCTTACCGGGTTCTCTATGCCACGGCCTGATCTTCTGTCGGCTCTGGCATTTCTGGAATATGACCAATCATAGGGTCATTTCGACGGTGTTGATGTTTTTTTGAGGACCTTCTTTCCAGCACTGTTTTTAGTGCAGCCACTGTTTTCGCAACACAACGCTTGAAGGTCTCGTCACCTTTGCGAACTTTTATAACTTCACCCGTTCGACCGCCTCGACCTGGCTTGAGAATAACCTCACAGATATAACTGGGTTGCCGCGTCTGTGATCGATGCCTGTCCGTCTCAACCCTCACCGTGAGGTGAGCACCACTGTCATATTTAAAAAAGCTTTGGATAGAACCTTCGATTCTCTCCATTAAGTAGTCTTCTAAATTTTCTGTCTTAGTGATGTCTCTATAGTAGATGTCTGTTTGCATATCTACCTCCTTGAATATCATTATCCTTGATTCCTGGGACTTCGTTAAATATATATTTAGTAAGGAACAGTTAGCTTTAACCTATGTATTTAGCTAGGCGGCTTCGTATTTCTTCAAAGGCCATAGTCACTTACAGAGGCGCATCAATGGTCTAGTTCCAAAAAGGCCCAGAAAACACCATGTCACACGAGGTTTTTTTCGCATGTTTAACTACAATCATCTCTACTACTTTTATGTTACAGCTAAGCTGGGCGGTGTCAGCACTGCAGCCCAATACCTTCATATCAGCCAGCCTTCCCTGAGTTCACAACTTAAAGTTTTCGAGGGCAGCATTAATCAAAAACTCTTTGAGAAAAAAGGCCGCCGATTGCAACTGACTCTAGAAGGAGAACGCGCCTTTTCTTACTGTAAGAAAATATTTAATGTGGCCAACGAATTTTCCGAGTCGCTAAAGTCCCCCAGTGACCAACAGCGCAGAAAAATTCGCATCGGCATCAGTGATCAAGTGGAGCGTCCCTTTATAGCCGACATTCTAAGCCCCCTTGTGAAGGAACAAAAAAAGGACGAAGAACGAGTCTTCTATGTCGCCTCTGCCAAATCAGAAACTCTTTTAGAACAACTGCGCCACGAAGAAATCGATCTCTTGCTGACCAACAAAGCCATTTATGCTGAAGACGTAGAAGAACTAGCTACCGCTAGCTTGCCCGTGAATCTTTTGGTGTCTTCGGGAAACTTGCGCGATTTAAAAATTCGAACCTCCAAACACACTTCAGCGGTAGACTTTTTAAATGCCGTTCCATGGGGCTTAGTGATTCCTTCAACTCGCATGAAGCTTCGCCATGAAACGGACCTTTTCATGCAAGAGCTCAAGCTGAGAAAAAAAATCGTCTTTGAATCTGATATTATTTCGGTCGTCGGGCGCGCAATTTTAGATGGGGCCGGAGTGGGTTTTTTACCAGTACCCTATGTTTTAGATGAAGTGAAGTCAGGACAACTGACGGTTCTAGGACCGAAAGCAGGATACTGGAAACATAAAGTCTACTTGTTGGCGCGAAAGCAAGAACACTATGATGATATCATTGATGACATCATCCATAGTGTTCGCAGACTTGGTAAGTTTTAATTAGAAGGGCTGACGCGACTCAGAGTTCGCAAGATCCATTGCAAATACCAAGGCAATCTTCGTGTAATTTGCAGAATGCGCAAAATTCGACTGCGGAGAGATCACATCTTTTACTGTGTGAATATTCTGATTGCTTTGCTTCATACCCGCTTCGAAAGGCATTAACGTTGGATATCCTTGGCGATGCCAAGAAGCATGATCACTGCAGCCATACCCACATTTGTCTTCAATGACTTTAGCGTGAATATAAGTTGTGTTCATCGCTTTTAAATATTCACGCAACCAAGAGCTCGTGAAATCCGTCATGCTTCCGATAACGAACTCCCCAGAACCAGGGAAAAGCGTCATGTCCAACTGAAGAACAGCAATGACGTCTTTCTTTTCATCTTTATATTGTTGCGCAATTTCCGCAGAGCCCAATAGTCCGGACTCTTCACCTGCGTACCAAAAGAATTCAATTGTGCGACTGGCCTGAGGTTTGTCTAACAAAATTCTTAAAGCTTCAATAAGGTTTGCTGAACCCGAAGCATTGTCATCCGCGCCTGGTGCGTTGGCACTGTTGCCGCCCCACGATTGATTGATCGAGTCCAAATGTCCGCCCAAGGCGATGATTTCATTTGGACGATCTTTTCCGATCAAACGCACGCGAATTGATTTTTGCGGTGTATTGCGATGATCGATCAAAGAAACTTCATAAGGCAAATGTGTTCCACTCAACATCGCCTCAAGGCGCATCTTCATTTCATCAACGTGAACATTCGGCGTTCGGCCTTTGTTATAACGGTTCGGAAAGGAAGAAAGCCATTGCACATAGTTCCGCAAGTTATCTTGTTTCACCTCTGAAAGCGCATTCACGATGGCGACATTTGTTGGCAGAACCAACGCCTTAAAAGGAGCGCGATCGTAGATCTCATTTTTGATCTTTAATTGAGCAAGTGGCTCCAAAATTTTCAAAAAACCTTGGGCTTCAAACTCAGGACTCCCTGTAAGATCTTCAAAACCACCACATTTTCCCACCTTGTGGGCGCGCTCTTGAATTCGTTGCTGCATCAAAGGAGTGATTTGAGCATAGCCCACTTCGGCGACCTCATCTTTTGCAAGAACAGGAATATTCAACGCCCGGAGGTCGTTTAAGTCCGCTAAAATCGGTTTCGTCTCAAAATGTTCAAGAGAACTCACGTGTGCCTGCACTGACGATGCAGCGAGTAAAAGAGCCATCATGGCGATTTTCATAATTTCATTCCTTTGAAATAGCATTACTGCATCTTAATCGTAACGACTTTGTCCCCAGCTTGGCAAAGAGAATTCGCCTAATTCTTGAACATGATTTAGGATGGCAGCGATGAAAAAAGACATCCTTTTAACGACCCTAAATTCCACTTATCAACACAGTTCTTTTGGCCTTCGCTACCTTTTTGCGAACCTCGGTGAGCTTCAAGAACGGGCCCAAATTCTCGAGTTTACAACGGCTCGAAATGCCATTGATATCGCAGAAAGTCTGCTCGCCTTTGAACCCAAGATTATTGGAATCGGCGTATATATTTGGAATTCTGAAGAAAGTTTAGAACTTGTTTCTCTTCTTAAGCGTATCAGTCCTCAGACAATTATCGTGCTCGGCGGACCAGAAGTCAGCCATGAGTCGGAGTCTCAGAAGATCTGTCAGATCGCTGATTACACTTTTAAAGGCGAAGCCGATTTTTCATTTAGAGAATTTTGCCAGCAACTTTTAATCGAAAAGACACCACCGCCACAGAAATTTATTTCTTGTCCGCTGCCAGAAATTAAAAGCATTTTGTCGCCATATAAGTTCTATTCCGATGAGGACATTAAAAATCGCGTCCTTTACGTAGAGGTTTCGCGCGGCTGCCCCTATCGCTGTGAATACTGCCTTTCGTCATTGGATAAATCCGTTCGCAACTTCGACACACCTGAATTCTTAAAAGACATGGAATTGCTCATGGATCGTGGCGCGCGCCAGTTTAAGTTTATTGATCGCACCTTCAATTTAAGTCCGACTATTTGCACTCAGATCCTACAATTCTTTTTAGATCGCATGCACTTAGGTTTGTTTTTGCATTTTGAAATGGTGCCGGATCGTTTGCCGACGGAAATTCGCGAACTAATTAAAAAATTCCCTCACGGCTCTTTGCAATTTGAAATTGGTATTCAAACCTGGAATCCCGAAGTCGCCAAACTAGTAAGTCGCAGAAACGACATACTGAAAGTAAAAGAAAATTTCAAATTCTTGCGGGCTGAGACGGGGGTTCACACTCATGCGGATTTGATTGTAGGTTTGCCCGGGGAAGACATTCACAGCTTTGCTTTAGGCTTTGATACTTTAGCGGAACTCGATCCGGATGAAATTCAAGTCGGCATTCTCAAGCGCCTTAAGGGCGCACCAATTGCTCGACATGATACTATGTGGGAAATGGTATACTCGGATCATCCGCCCTTTCAAATATTGCGCACGAAGAACATGAATTTCAATGAGTTGCAAAAGATGAATCGCTTTGCAAAGTACTGGGATCACTATGCCAACAGCGGAAACTTTAAGGGCTTTACCGCCTTTTTAAAGGAAAAATCGGCGACTCGCGAACCCGCGTCCTTCTTTTGGGAGTTTTTCTTTTTTTCTGAATTTTTGTCACTGCGTTTTCCACACACTTACAGTCTTTCGCTGCTCAGTCTTTGCGAAGCGGCTTTAAGGTATTTAGTGGATGAATTAAAGATCGATGATCTGGAAGCCAAGAAAATCCTCACCCTTGATTACTGTGCAAACGGGAAACGGACTTTGCCCAAGTTTTTATGGAGCAAAGAGACTGAAGCCATGACAAACTACAATCCCCAGTCGAAAAATGCGAACCTGCCGCAAAGACAGGCTCGCCATTTAGTGACACCGAATTAGACGCACATTAGAAGTCAATGCTCTCGCATTTTTTTTGCAAAGCCCGTGTAACCAATCACGGGCGATTTTGTAAAACAAAATTTGAAATCTTTTGGTACCACTCCAGATCTCAATAAGTCCCACATTGCTCGCTGTGCAAATACGGGCCGAATGCCCCGTACTTGTATGGTCTCCATTCCTAAATCGTCGCACCAGTGACGGAGCTTTTTGGGCGTGAGGAACAATGAATAGACATGATACTGAGGCGGTGTGTTTTTCACGAACCACTCCATCCCCTTGATCACCACCAACCACGCCAGCGGATTTTTATTAAAAGTATTAAAGAAAAAGAGACCGCCCGGCCGTAATACGCGAGAGGCTTCGGCAATGACCTTCTGGGGATCAGAGACATGCTCTAGCATATCCATCGAGGTCACGACATCAAAGCTGCGCGAAGGAAATGGAACATTATAGGCATCTCCTTGAATATATTTAACGGACTTAGTTTTGTCGCGCGACTCCGCCACCTTGAGACTCGAAGAGGACAGATCCACTCCCGTAATCTTGTGTCCTGCCAGTGCAAGGTCATTGGCTAAGAACCCC
>JBBKWD010000216.1:0-3570 GCA_037968775.1 Bdellovibrio sp. | reverse complement strand
CATGCGTTTGGCCCACATCCGGGGCATCAGCCGCCGCCGTGGCTTCACGGTGACCACGCGACGCGACAAACGCAACTCGCCAGCCAACGACCTGGTCAAGCGTCAGTTCAGGGCCAGCGGCCCCAATCAGCTCTGGGTGGCCGACATGACCTACGTGCCCACCTGGACAGGGTTCCTGTACCTGGCGGTAGTCATCGACGTGTGGAGCCGGCGTGTGGTGGGTTGGTCCATGGGCGAGCGCATGACGGCCGACCTGGTGCTCTCGGCACTCAACATGGCGCTAACGCAGCGCAAGCCGCAAGACGTCATCCATCACAGCGACCAGGGCAGCCCAGTACACCAGCCTGGCCTTCGGCGAGCGCTGCCGTCAGATGGGCGTTCGCCCCTCAATGGGAACTGTGGGCGATGCCTACGACAACGCGATGTCTGAAGACATCGACATCAAGGTAATCCTGGAGCCAACCGAGAAACCCGTTGAAAACGGGGCGACGCGACCGCATGCGGCTAAAGGCGCTGCATGAGGTTTTGCCCCAGCTCCTCGAGCAGTTGGGCTTTCCCCTGCTCGAATACGCCGAAGGCGTAGACACGCTGCGCGATGAATGCCTGTCTCTGGAGTGGTTCAGATCCCGCAAGGAGGCCGCTGTCATCATTGAAGCTTGGCGGCACCACTACAACACAGTGCGGCCCCACAGCAGCCTGGACTACCTCACACCCCACGAATTCAAGCAGCACAATCACCCCATTCCCAACCGGGCCGTCTTACAGGAATGAATGGCTCGAAAAAAGCCGAGCAGGTCAGACCAGCATGTTGGCTCGCCTACGCGCTCGATGTGCGACGCCAAGGATGCCGTCTCGCTGAACGCGTTGACCTCGCAGGGGCGGGTTGCGTTGCTGGGCGGCGTGGCGCCAGTAGCCAGATGAGGCAATCTGCAACGCCTTGCCGATCGACTCGACCCCGTAGGCATGTCGATGCCGATGGATGAAGCCCTTCAGGACTTCAGACGAAGGTCGAGCTCCGCCTGGGCGAAAAACGCGCTGGCCAGCTTCAGTATCTCGTTGGCTTTGCGTAACTCATTGTTCGCGCGTTCGAGTTCCTTCAGCCGCTGCAGGTCGGTCGTCATGATGTCGGTCCAGGCACCGGTATCGGCTCCGCACTGTAGACCATTCGTTGAATGGTCTACAGTGCGGAGCCGATATTGGGTGCAATGGATTCAATGGCGGCCACCGCGAGGGGGTACTCGCCTCGGTGTTCCTGCACCATGCGAATAGCGCGTTCGCGGACCTCTGTGGAAGACTTGTTCGACTTCGTCGTAGCTCAATCCTCTCAGAGAGTTGAGTCTCCTCAAACTGTGGGGTAGTTCAGAACGCCAGAGCGCTGCTCGATGAGCCGCCCCACCGCCGCACGCGTTCACAACGCGTAGGGCATCTTAAGAAACTCCTTATCGGCGCTACCGGAAATCCTTGCTCAAACCCCCAACTTTTTTCCAACAGTGAGAGGTGTGGCCTCGCCGCTTGAGAGCATCAAGGTACGCACGCCCATTTCTGCCTGCCACGCACTGGGGCCCGCTGCGCCTCCGCCACGTAGGGTCAGACGATGATGTTCATAGCACCTGTCTCATCTTCGATGGTGGCAAAAATCACGCCGCTGGCGGTACTTCGCTGTTGGCTGTGGTTTGCGATCCCGCTCGCGCGCCCTGTCTGCCGTTCTTCGCGCGTTGATGCAAGTCCTCGGACGTCCAAGATCCGGTAAGCCTTTCAATTGCCGCGGATGAACGCAAGCGGGTCACGGCGAAGGCTCAATCGTACCGAGGCGTAGGCGTCAAAGACCTGGGAGCCCTCCGCTGGCTCAACGAACGCCACGTGTCCTCGAGCGTCCGAGCCCGCCGTAGCAACTCGTAGGCCGGGTGTCGATGCCTTTCGTTTCCCAAACGGCACCAGGCGGTGGCCTGCGAGCGTCGACAGCGCTTCTGTGCCCGTCAGGCACCGCAGATCGTGGGCGTCGAGTGTTGCGCGCACGCCAAGCTATGAATCGTCACATGCAATGGTGCCAGCGCCTACATGTAAATGTTGCTTCTGAGAAATAAATTGTTGCATTGACAAAAACCAAAGTGGGCCGATAAACTGCCAACGTCAACTTGACCTTACCTTTGGAGACGCTGACATGCAGTTGAACTACCGACGACTACTCCCAACGCTGGGAGCCGAGATTCTTGACTTTGATCCTAGGCATCCCTTTGATGCTGTCACGGCGGCAGCATTGAATTCGGCGTTGCTGGAGCACCGAGTTCTACTGTTCCGTGGAACAGCTCTGACGGAGGAGGAGCAGGTGCGCTTGAGTCAAGTGGCCGGCGTTCTAACATACCGTCGCGGAGGTAATTACGCCGATGCGGGGAAAAAATCGCAGCTTGTTTCCAACGTACACAAAGATGGCCTTTTCGGGGACGGGGAGCTTTCCTTTCATTCGGACTTAAGTTTTACTGAGCACATCATGAGAGCACGCTCGCTGCATGCGCTGGTCTTACCCTCTCGACCCGATGCCGGAGGAGAGACGCTTTTTTCCGATGTCCAAGCAGCATACGATGATCTGGACGAAGAATTAAAGGCGAGGGTCGAAGCATTGGACGCACGATTTTCTGCGACTTACGACTACGGTAATCGACAAGAAACGCTGGACTTTGTCCGGCCGCTAATTGGCACGCACCCGCAAACGAGTCGCCGCTTCATTGCAGCCAGCAGAGCTGTGACCAAAGAAGTCTTCGGAATGGATCGGTCGGAGTTCCGCCCTATTCTGAAGGCTCTGTGGATCCACATGGAGCAAGCGCGATACATTTATCGCCATACTTGGCAACTCGGTGACACGTTGTTCTGGGATAACTGTGCCGTGCAACACGCGCGCACGCCGTTCGATCCCGCTGAAAAACGCGCTCTTCGTGCAGTCTCTATTGACGATCCTGCGATTGCGCAGCGCTCACCAGCTGCCGATAAGGCAGAAACGGTTCAATAGTGAAAAACTTATCTGAATTCGGCTTGGCGCGCAAAAAATATACAGCCATTTAGACGCGGCCATGTCAAATGCGATTGCGCGAGCTAGGGAAGGTCTGCACAACACCCGTCGCGACGGGTGTTGTGCAGACCTTCCCTAGCTCCTGCTGTCGTAACACCAACTTGGTTGTTTTTGAACGGCTTGGCGAGCTCGTCGAGAGAAGCCCCTGCACGACTTTGCGGAGATACTCCGCTCAACGTTCCATCTGCAGCCCGTGTAACACCACTACCGTTTAGGAAGTTCTCAGACTTGCAGGCGCTTCCTCGACACACCAGTGTTGCGTCCGGCAACTCTTTTGCTGTTGCTCTCGAAGCAATCCCCGCTGCACCAAACAATCCCACGTCGGGCGTTGGTGAAATCGGCGTGTTGAGCACATCGAAGGCGATCAGCCCATAGTCCACAGCAACTCTCGTGCCTCGGCCAAGTGTTTGCACCGCGGTCGCATCATCGGGCAAGGGTGAACTCGTGGCAAATGCCTTTCCGAAGTCGGCTGCTACATCGGTGGCCGCACTCCAGTAGTTCCCCAG
>JBBKWD010000215.1:0-11216 GCA_037968775.1 Bdellovibrio sp. | reverse complement strand
CGGTCACGGAGGCTGGGTTCCGTTGGCCATTGGTGCTGTGATTTACTTGCTGATGACGACTTGGCACAAGGGGCGGCAGATTTTATTCCGTCGTCTTAAAGAGCGCTCTATGTCGATTGAAGATTTCTGTCAAAAGCTTTTGCGAGAACCACCGCTGCGAGTGCCAGGAACGGCCATGTACATGTCAGGAGACCCCTGGGGTGTACCGGTGCCTCTGTTGCACAACTTGAAGCACAACAAAGTCTTGCATCAGCGAGTAGCCGTGTTGACGATTCAAACTCGTGAAGTTCCCTTCGTGACTCGTAAGGATCGAATTTCTATTCAAGAGGTGATTCCAAATTTCTATCGAATCCTGGCTTACTATGGATTTATGGAAACACCTAAGATGAAACATATCCTTGAGGCCTGCCGCGCCGAGGATATCAACTTCAATGTTTCGGAAACGACTTTTGTTCTGGGACGAGAAACTATTATAGCTGAAAAAAGAGAAAGTCGGCCCGGCGATATGAGTATGTCTCTATGGAGAGAACGCCTCTTTGCGGTGATGACTCGTAATGCCCAAAGACCCACGGCATTCTTTCGAATTCCACCGAATCAGGTGATCGAAGTCGGAATTCAAGTCGAAATCTAGTAATTCTTACACGTATTCAAGGGATAGGAATGCCAGCCTCCTTGAATGTCGAATTCTTATTGAAGGTATGGTAGATCCCGAGTCTATGGAAAATTCTATGGAAAATTCAGTGAAAAAATCAGTCTGTTGTTCTTGTCAAAGCTCGAAAGCCACACTTGAGTGTGGTCTTTGTGTCGAGCCCGTATGTAAGAAGTGCGCTGAATTCTTAGCGGAAGAAAGTTTTGCCTTTTTACCTTATCGCGCTGCCGACATCAGCCATTCTACTTATTGTCGTCTTTGTTATGATGCTAAAATAGCGCCTCAGGTTGCGGACTACAATGCGATGATTGAAAAAGCCAAAGAGGTTTTTGTTTTTCAAAAAATTGAAAGCAAGATTTCTCGTTTAATTAAGCGTATCGAAGAGCCCTTCGTTGTTGAAAACTCACTCGATCGCCAAGAGACTCTATTGCGTTTAGCTTTCCTCGCTGCATTGGGTGATTTTAATGTGATCGTTGATGTCGACATCACGTCCCAAAAGGTTCGCAACGGGGGGTACCAAACTTTGCATTGGAAGGGGACTGCTATTCCTTCAAATGTTGATCCTCGTAAATTGGAAGACAAAAATAAATGGTCCACGATTCGCAGTGACGGGGCTGCTTATCGAACGTCCGGCGCTAAACGCTAGTGATTTAATATCTGGGGTTTGACCAGTTCAGGTTCCGCGCTTAAAAAATGTCGAATTCGATCTCTGGCTTTCATACCATCTTCAAAGCCAATTTCTAAGAGACTCCTACAATAGGTCGGCTCAAAAAGAATAAAGCTCGTCAGTTCGCTCGCTTCACTCAGGGAGCCAAGACCTTTTAGTAAATAGCGAATCATACGAGGCAGATTTTCTGATTTTTGGACAGCAAGTTCCGCCAGGTCGCGCGAGGGTGAAATCCACAAGCAGTCTATTTTCTGTACCGAGAAGGATTTCAATTCTTCCGGCTTCAGGTGTGCCAGGTTCTGATTGATTCTTTGAATACGCTCAAAATCTAGTTCAAGTCCGTCCATCATCACGGCATGCATCAAAACATTAACGACTCGAGCCAGTGTCGGGGAATTCATTCTTGAGGTCGGACAGTTGTAACAGTTTTCCTCGGGACGACGCACACCTATAGCAATCAAACGACGGGCCCCCATGCTGATTGCGGGGCTACTAGGACTTAGATTCCGAATGGAGCCATCTCCATAATAGTTATCACCAATTTTTATTGGAGGAAATAACAGAGGGATGGCCGCGGAAGCCAGAACATGTTGAGCATGAAGTTGGGTGGTTTCAGATTTTCTTCGAATACGTTTCCAGTTTTGTATATCCTTTTGGCCGTGCATAAATGTCACCGTGGAGGTGCTAAAGTAATCCAGGGCTGAGACAGCAATACCACGAAGTTTTTTCGCCTGAATCTTTTTTTTTATCTCGTCAAATTTGCAATTTTGGTTAACGAGTTCAGATAAAGGTGCCGTATCTAACAATGAAATTCCAGGAGTGTGGATGAGTCCTCCCATCGAAAGTTCTGCCATCCACTTAAGTCCGCCCGCAGTGAGGCTAAAGGGGTTGCTGCGATAGACTTGATCGGAGTTTAGTCTCCCCCATAGATCGGAGAGTTGGAGGACGGCGTCTTTAAAGTTCAAGGGTGTGGCGACAAGCATCGAGGCATTAATGGCACCAGCGCTGATACCTGAATAAATTTGAAAAGGATTTTCAATTTTTAGCTCTGCGCAGATGTCAGCTATGGCAACTAACACACCGGCTTGGTAAGCGGCGCGTGCGCCGCCCCCGGAAAGAACAAGGCCTGTGTCGTTCATAGGAGCTCTCTTTCTCTTGCTAGAACTTAAGGCTAATGCTGACTTCGTCAGTGGTAAATAGAAGTTCTCGACTTGCGAAAAAAAACAATCGGAGGATACTGTAACTGAGCGAGGCCACAATAATCCGTCCAAAAGATTATTGATCCGACTGAAGGGAAACCTGCCTCGCAAAAGGGAGTCAGAGACTCCCTTTCTTTTTGAAAGGTACCAGGTTCTTTTCATTTTGTTTTGCCGTGGGGTTACCTGGTTTATTTGAAAAGAACTCGAAACGTACCTGCTTCCCATTGTATCGACAAAGAACCTGGTTCCTTTTCAACACGGTGGGAAGCAGGTACCTTTCAACTACTCCCTGACCAATTTTTAGACAGCATTAATCTGAAAATGGGCCTTTTCTCTGCTTGAAACGATGGCGTTAGAATCTCATAGTGAGAAGACCCTGTAAAATCGGGATGTTAGAGAGTGGCATGGGTGGGCCTTTCCTTGCACTTATATCCTAGTGAAAAACGATTTAACTAGGAGACTGTAATGACATCCGCAAAAGCTTATCGAGTTCTGATGATCCCGGCCCTTTTGGCAATGCTTGCATTGAGTGCTTGTGCTAAGAAAGATTCAGACTTTGCCGCACGCTACGCAAAAAATGCTGCGGGCGCGACAGTTAAGGATCAAGCCGCGGCTGTAGCTGCTGGTGAAAGTGCAGCACTGAACGGACTGCAGTCAGCCGATGTCGTGATGGTTCAAAAATCAGCAACTGGCAGTGCAACTAAAACAGTTACAAGTCAGATCGTCATCAATGGACAGCAGGTGCCGGTAACAACGACTCATACAGCAAATGAAACTCGTGAGGGAACTGTTGAAATTGCAGGTTTCTTGGTTCAGTTCCACGCTATGTGCGCGAATACAGCATGTGATCCCTACTTTGCGGCTATGGAAGTCTATAAAAATGGTCAGCTGATTTTACAAGAAGGATTGAGAATCAACTTTGCGGTTCCTGAAAACTCTGTCTATCAGCTTTTCAAACCAAGTGATGCGAGAGTTTTTATCCATCAAGACGTCACAAACCCATCCGGCATGGTTGGTTATTTAAATAGCTACACGTCACCGGCTGCAACCGCAGCGCCTGGTCAAAACTTAGGTTTTGGGATGTAGTTTTAAAATTAAGTTGTAGCTAACGAGAAGGAGAGTCTGCGGACCTCTCCTTTTTGTTTTTCTCCTCGGTAGCCATTTCAGTATCCAGTTTCTCTGACAAATACTGCCTGCGATCTTTTACCAGAGAGTCTACTTTTTCCAAATTACTAATAAGATGAACAAAGAGGCGCCCTACCTCAGGATCATTCTCAAGAAGGCCATCTTCTTTGCGCAATTCCTCTGAGAGTCGATCAATGATAAAGAGTGCCGAATTCAGTGAGTAACCAACTTCCTTCAGAAAATCTCGTTCGATATCAACTTGTCCACTATGCAATTCGGCCATTTGAACCTCTTGTAATTGAGTATTGCAGATATTGCATCGGCGGCAATTTGACTGTTTGCATGTAGTCCTTACAGATGTCGTTCGTGAAACTTTTATAGAAGGGAGCGACTATGGGGCTCTCAAAGATAGCTCAAAGCGTTATTAAGTCCTTAGGGAGCCTAAACCCCGAATTCCTATAAGGTTCCATCGAGATTTGGTGTTGAAAGGGGACTAAAGTTCTGGCACCTTACTTGCTTTATTGGGTGTGTGGCTCCAAATTGGGACCATTTTGGCTCCGGAGAGTGAAGTTGTTCGTAGCCAAATAACAAGAACCTATTTTGATATTTATTTGATATTTAACAGTATTTAAAAAGAAACGAATAACCATAAGGAAGGGAAACCAGTGAAAAAACAAATTTTAATGTCACTGATTTTAGTGGGGTCTGTTAGTTCGGCATTTGCTCAAGAGGCGACAGAGGATCAATCTGCGAACTCAAGCACAATCAAAATGTCTGACGTTCAGAAAAAAGATGAAAAAGTAAAAGACATCGATGACGAGATCACGAACGCAAAAATGCGTGCGGAATCTGGCTCGAAGTCTCAGTGGTCGATCAGTGCTGATTTGACTTATGGTGGTGGAAATCTTGAAGCTCCATTTAGCGGTGTTCGTCCGAACTATTCTGGTGAAGTGTCTACTAACGATGTCACTTATTTAACGGGTTCAATTGCGGGTTCATACCGTGTTGACAAAAACAACCGGATCAATCTAGGAACGGGCGTTGAAATGCTAACTCCTTTCCAGGCAACTGCTGAGGAAATGACAACTAGCACTGAAAACGGTGGGAACTCTGAGGTAGCCACTCCTTATATCTCTTGGAAGTGGGCCGGTAAAATTGGATCAACTCAGAATGCTCTTGGTGCTACTTACAGTCACTCAACTAGTAACTATGACTTGAACCAAAAGCATGTTTCTGGTGCCGTTGGTGCGTCTCACACAGTTATTTTCAACATTGAAGGTTCTAACTTTCAGCCTGGATTGATGACTGCTTTTGAACAGCAAATTTTTACTCAAGGCAACCCAAGAACATACGACTATCAGTTTGGTTTCTACCCATTTGCTGAGTATGAAATGAACGATACATTCTCTTTGCGAACTGTATTCCGTCCGTTTACATTCTCTCACCTGTCTACGGCTGATTCGACGACTTATGTTCGTAGCATGTACACACAATCTGTGGGACTTGGTATTGCAGTTACTCGTGACATCTATGTCTACCCAAATATGCAGTTCGCACCGGAAAACCTGAAGCCAGAACTTACAAATGTAGGCCTGTCTACAAGCTTGAACATCTTCTAATTAAATTAGAAAATGCTTTCTTAAAAAAGGTCGCCCACAAAGGCGGCCTTTTTTTTTGCCAAGAATCCAAAAGGTGCCAGGTAACCTTTTGCGTCTAAGGTGCGTCATTAAAAAATATTTCTGTCTCCTTACGATACTTTCTGCCCGACTTTAGGCACTTGAGCCACCCCAAAGTCATCCCCGAACTAACCCACGTATTAAGCTCTTTAGGGTCATTACTTAATGTGCCAGTTTAGGATATCAATAGCGCCATTTGACGCCTGTATGTTAAAAGGTTACCTGGCACCTTTTGGGTGGGGTTGTATCTGCGGTTGGGCGCTGGTATTTTTAGGGGATGAATCAACTAAGAGTAGCAGCACTTCAATATTATATTCGCCCGGTTAAATCCTTTGATGAGTTCGCACAACAGACAGAGTCTCTTGTGGAAACGGTCAAAGACTACAAAGTCAAACTTGTGGTTTTCCCCGAGTACTTTACCACTCAACTTTTGACCTTGGGAAACACCAAGCGTCCCATCGCAGAGCAAATTCGCGATCTTGCTGCCCAGGAAGAACGCATCACAAATTTACTTTCCGAACTCGCAGTTAAAAATAAAATTATCATCGTGGGGGGGACTGTTCCCTCTTTCAGCGAAGATAAAACTAAAATCCTCAATCGTTGCCATGTGGCTTCTCCCGACGGAAGTTTGAATGCTCAGGCAAAACTGCACATGACCCGTTTTGAAAAAGAAGAATGGTTCGTCAGCCCGGGGACTCGCCTTAAAATATTTGAAACCGATTTTGGCAAATTTGCTGTGACGATTTGCTATGATGTGGAGTTTCCAGAAATTGCTCGGGCCGCAGCAAGATTGGGCGCACACTTTTTAGTGGTGCCAAGCTGCACCGATGACCGACAAGGTTATCTGCGTGTTCGTTATTGCGCACAGGCGCGTGCAATTGAAAACCAGATGTACGTCATTCACTCGCCCTTAGTGGGTTCTTTGCCGACAGTGCCAGCAGTTTCACTTAACTATGGACAGGCTGCGATTTATACGCCGAGTGATTACGCTTTTGCTCGCGATGGAATTTTGGCTGAGGGTGCTGTCAATCAAGAGAGCATGGTTATCGGTGACATCAATATCGATTTGATTGAATCCAGCCGCGAAAGTGGCACGGTGCTTCCTCTGAGAGACAGTCAGACAACCAGTGAGCTTTTACGAGTGGTGGACCATGTCAAGATCTCGAATTAGGCAGCCTTATGAGATTTTACATCCTCGTCCTGAACATTTTGATGCGATCCAAGAACTCTGCCGTAAGGTGTATCCGTTCTCAAAACCGTGGTCGACAGAGCAGCTAGAATCCCACCGCTCTTATTTTCCTGGTGGTCAGCTCATTGTTATCGATACGAACACGAAAAAAGTTGTCGGTTTGGCTTTCAGTTTGATTATTTCTTGGGATGACTATTCTCCTCAAGATAACTGGACGGATTTTACTTCAGGTGGATTTTTCCACAATCACAATCCGCAAAAAGGTAAAACTCTGTACGGTGCTGAAGTCATGGTGGACCCGGAGCTTCGCGGATTAGGTATTGGGAAAATGCTCTATCGCGGTCGACAAGACATCGTACGAAAGTACGGCCTTAAAAGAATTCGGGCCGGAGCTCGACTGCGAGGTTATGGAAAGTTCCAAGACAAACTGACACCGTATGAGTATGTGGTTCAAGTTGTCGCAAAAAAAATATTTGACCCGACTTTGAGCTTTCAGTTGGGGCAGAGCTTTACAGTCATCGATGTAGCAAAGAATTATCTTTATAACGATCCAGAGAGTTTGGGGCATGCGGCCGTTATTGAGTGGCTCAACCCAGATGTAGCAACGGCCAAAGACTTTAAGAAGCAAAAAGACAGTGCGGAAGCGTTCTTAAAGCAACAAAAGTTTGAATTTGAATCGTTGCCAAAAGAACTTCATAAGCTGGTCAGAAAATCCACTGCCGTGTTGGGTGAAATCATCAAAGAAACCGAAGGACCGCAGTTTTACAGCACTATCGAGCGCTATCGTGGGATGCTTAAAAAAATGCGTGGAACGACTCCGGAAGTAAGGCTTCAAGAGCTCATGAGAGAAGTCGGGAAAGAATCCCCAGCCAATCAGTTTAAAATTGCCCATGCGTTCGCCTTGCAATTAGAAATCGTGAACTCCTGTGAGACAGCTTATCGCACTTGGCGCCAACGTCTCAAGCCTTTGCAGCAAGGATTGAAGCAAAAAATTGATTTGAATTTCGTCTTAACAGCGCATCCAACGGAAGCACGTTCGCAAATCGTCGTGAATCTGTTGCAAAAGTTAACTGAGCTAATGGTGGATGGGCTGAATTCTAATTTTGTTTTTAGTGATATTGAATTCATGAGTCAGGTTCGCCTACTTTGGAAGATTCCTCTCTCAAAACAAAAATCTCCGTCAGTCTTGGATGAGGCAGAGTTTATTTTCTCTCTAATTTTTTCTGACAAAATATTTGATTTCTTTGTCAGCGAAAAATCTAGCTACGATCTCAAGCTGAATACTTGGGTCGGGGGAGACAAAGACGGGCACCCTGGAGTGAACTCAGATGTAATGAAAAGTTGCCTGACGCTTTCGCGTGGATTTATTTTACGAATATTGCACAAAAAGCTAACTTTAGTTTTGAGTGACTTGCATTACTTGGGGTCTGCGTCGAGCGGGAAGACCTATAAAACCGACATCTTAAAGGCGCTGATTAAGGATCTTGATTCACTCAGAAAAGTCACGCCCGGCGATGGTAATCGCATTAAAAAATGGAGCATGAAGTTCCGTGTCTTCTATAAGGGGTCTCCGGTTCTGATTAAAAAACATTACGAAGTCCTTCTAGTGGTTCGTATGCTGGAGGTCTTTCCAGCATTTGTGGTGCCGATCGAGTTCCGTGAAGATGCAAGTCTTATTGAAGCAGCCCTGACAGACAAACAAGCGCCGATTCGTAAAATGCTCACAGAGTTGAATCAGATTGCGGGCTCGTTAGACTATAAGTTTTATGCACGCGGCTTAGTGATCTCCCACTGCGAGACAGCTCAGGATATTCAGAATGCAGGACAGCTGGCTTATTTGTCCACGAATTCAAAAGTTTTGCCGATCATTCCGCTTTTTGAAAGCAAAGAGGCCTTGGTTAAAGCTAAAGAAATTCTAAAGGTTTGGCTTAAAGATAAAACAAATATCGAGCAAGTGCGTCGCCATTGGTTGGGACACTTTGAAGTGATGTTGGGTTACTCAGATTCCTCCAAAGAGATCGGCGTCTTTCCAAGTCGCATGTTGATTCAAAAAGCCATGGTCGATGTGGAAACCGTACTTTCCGCAAAAGGTATTAAGCCCACGTTCTTCCACGGTTCAGGTGGTAGTGTCGCGCGTGGTGGTGGCAGCTTGAAAGAGCAAATTTCTTGGTGGCCGAATTCGGCCATTGCGAAACCAAAACTGACTTTACAAGGTGAAATGGTGCAAAGAACCTTTGCGACGAAAGAGATTTTGAATTCCCAGTGCACGCACTTAAGAAATGAATCCATGCTGAGACGTTTGCGAAAAGTGCCCACAAGTCAGAATCCGGTTCTGAAGACTTTTGCAAGTGCTGTGGAGGCGGAATATAAAAAACTGATTTCTGATCCCAAAGTTTTGGGACAGCTCTTGGATGCCAGTCCTTACAAATATTTGGAGGTATTGCGCATTGGTTCTCGCCCTGCACGTAGGAACTCTGGTGAATTGACGGTGTCTTCGTTGCGAGCTATCCCTTGGGTGTTGTGCTGGACCCAGACGCGCTCCTTGTTGCCTACTTGGTGGGGCGTAGGGACTGCCTGGAATACGCTGACCAAGGCTGAAAAAGAAAAGTTTAAAGCGGACTTTAAGGTGAACCCATTCTGTTCGTCTTTTGTGAAGTCTTTAGGCTTTACTTTGGCGAAAGTAGAAATGGGAGTATGGAAGCTGTATTTTGACAAGTCCGTGAGCAAGGACTTTATTGAGGGCCTAGAGGCTGAATACAATGCGGCAGTTGAATTTGTCTTTGCTGTGACTGGTGAAAAGAAATTAATTTGGCATCGTCCATGGCTTGAAGAAAGCATTCACCTTCGTGCGCCCCATGTGCACATTCTCAATGTTTTACAAATCCTTGCAATGCGACGTCAGGATGAATCTTTATTAAAGGAAACTTTGGTGGGAATTGCCTGTGGCATGCTGACGACGGGTTGATTTCATGGATCAACCTTCATCAGATTTTCTGAAAAGAGTCATGTGCAAAAACATGTATTGGGAGTGAGAAAGCCTCGCTCTCGTGAGCTTCAATCAAAAATTTTTAAAGCAGAACTAATTTTTGAAGCTAGCAGTGATTTTTGGAAGCAATGGCAGGGGGTCAATAGGCCCCTTGTTGCGACGAATTTCAAAGTGCAAATGTACGCCAGTTGCGCGACCGGTACGCCCCATTTCGCCGATGATTTCACCTTGGCGAACTTTCTGGCCTTCAGAAATCAGAATTTTATTAAAGTGAGCATACAAGGTCGCCCATCCATTGCCGGACTCGATTAAGACCATTTTTCCATAACCACGGAACTCTCTGCCGGCATAGATTACGGTGCCACCTTGTGCTGCCAGAATCGGGGTGCCCTTGGGGGCTGCGAGGTCAATACCGAGATGAGGTCTGCGCTTGTTTGGAAGGAAGCCACGAGTCATGCGAGCGCTGTCTACAGGCCAATCAAAACCAACAAGGCCTTGAGCCTGATCAATGATTGGATTGGAGTCGGAGGCTGTTTCGCGAGCGAGTTCGCTGCCGCCAAAGTATTCGCGAGATATAGGAGTGTGAAAAGTCGCGCAGGATCCAGTGATCCCCAACAAAGCTAAGCATCCCGCTATTTTTACAAGCTGATTCCATCCTGGTGTCATGCTTTGATCTTACTTTATAAGTCCATGTTCCCAAAGCATTTTTTGCCATTTTTAAAGCGAAAATCAGTCGAAAATCAAAAAATTAATAGATCGGAAAGCCTTTGCAAAGCTCTTTGATCTCATTGTGAATCCTATTCTTAAGCCCAGCATCTTCAGGAGCGTTCAAAATCAGAGAAATCCATTTTCCAATCTGTTTCATCTCGGAGACTCCCATACCACGAGTTGTTAATGCCGGCGTACCAATGCGAATCCCACTGGTAACAAAGGGTGATCGTTTTTCGTTGGGCACTGTGTTTTTATTCACTGTGATACCCGCTTCGTCCAACGAGTTTTCAGCAACTTTTCCAGTGATTTCACGATCACTCAGGTCGATTAAAATCAAATGATTGTCCGTGCCACCAGTAACAAGTTTAAAACCTTGGGCTAGCATTTCTTCTGCCAAAGCCTGAGCATTAGTAATCACTTCGCCACTGTATTTTTTAAAGTCAGGCTTTAAGGCTTCGCCGAAAGCTACGGCTTTGCCTGCGATAACATGTTCAAGAGGGCCACCTTGAATTCCAGGGAAAATACGCGAGTTGATAATTTTCGCTTTCTCTTCGGAATTCGTCATAATCATACCACCGCGAGGACCTCGCAAAGTCTTGTGTGTGGTCGTCGTGATATAATCGGCATAGGGAACAGGTGAAGGGTGATGTCCGGTTGCTACGAGGCCCGCAAAGTGAGCCATGTCGACCAGCAATTCAGCTCCGACTTCCACTGCAATTTCTTTAAACTTCGCAAAATCCAAAGTGCGCGGATAAGCACTGTAGCCGGCAATTAAAAGTCTTGGACGAACTTCTTTGGCGGTGGCCAAAATAGTATCGTAATTTAATCGACCACTTTCTGAATCTAACTTGTAAGAGGTCGCCTTAAACAGCAATCCACTAAAATTCACAGGCGACCCATGAGTCAAATGCCCACCGTGGGAAAGATCCATTCCAAGGATGGTGTCACCAACTTTGCAAGCCGCCAAGTAAACGCCCATATTAGCTTGGGATCCAGAGTGAGGCTGTACGTTAG
>JBBKWD010000214.1:0-7949 GCA_037968775.1 Bdellovibrio sp. | reverse complement strand
TTCATATTTTAAAGGTGAAAGACGGCCTTAATAGCTTGCCCGGGCACTGCGGCATCAGATACCTAAGCCCTACGCATGACGAAGATCTTGAGCTATCAGCACAAACTGAACCGCCTTGTCGTCATAGTTGTTCTCGGGTTTACCGCGATCACTATGAATGGCTGCGACGCTATCTACTTCGGCAACGAGGAAAGCTTGGCCTCTGTTCAGGCACAAGACAACACCATCACGGTGCTGACGACTAACAGTCCGCTTATCTATAACAAACACAAACGCGGCGAACCTTTTGGCATTGATCACGACTTGATCCAAAACTTTGCCAAATATTATGACATCAAAGTTAAATACGTCGTACTGCCCAACCAAGACGCTGTTCAAGCAGCCCTGGCACGAGGAGAGGGCGACGTCGCTGCGGCTCGCTTTCGAACTCCTGAGGCGAATACGGGCTTCCTGGTCGGCCCCGCCTACGAAGAGACCTCTCTGAGTCTTTATTGCCTTGCAAAAAAACAAGTTCAAAACATTGCGGACCTTAGTAATCGTAAAATCGCTCTGCTTAAAAAAGATAACTACCGCGGGCTCTCTCAACGCCTGATGCAGCTTGCGCCCCTGACCGACCTCAATATCATCGCTGACAAATCAATGCCGGATCTTTTGCTGAATCTTTCTAAAAAAGAATATGACTGTGTAGTTGCTGAAACTTTCACAGGTGATTTTTATGCGCGCTATTACCCGGCTATCGAAAAAGTGACACAACTGACAGAGGCCTATTCTTTGAGTTGGTTAATTTCACCGAATCGCTCCGACCTTTTGCAGCTGATGCAGTCTTGGTATCAACAAGCAGCTCGTGAAGATGAAATCATGCGCGTGCTGGATCGTTATCGCACTTATTTGGTTCAGCTCGACAAGCGCGATATTCGTCAATTTTTAAAACTCTCTCGCTCGGTATTGCCTCGATACAAAAAAACTTTTAAGCAAGCTTCGCTAGAGCACGGACTTCCTTGGCAGTTAGTGGCTTCAGTTGCTTATCAAGAGTCCCACTGGAATCCGGATGCACGCAGCTTTACGGGTGTCTTGGGCCTCATGCAGTTAACGACAGAGACCGCATTGCATTTGGGTGTCGAAGATCGCACAGACCCAGAACAAAGTATTCGCGGGGGTTCAAAGTATTTACGTTATCTTTTAAATAAAATGCCGCGAAACTTGAATCACAAAGATCGCGTCTCGTTGGCTTTAGCAGCTTACAACATTGGTTATGCTCACTTAAGAGACGCGCAAAAGCTGGCTGTTCGCATGGGCCGCAATCCCCACTCGTGGCGTCACCTTCGCGAGATCCTGCCCCTGTTGGCTGACCCCGCTTATGCGAGCGAATTAGAGTACGGTCCCGCACGCGGTTATGAAACCGTCGATTTCGTCGAGAGAGTAAAATCATTTTACACTTTGATGAACTCCACAACTTAAATCCCTTAGGAATCATATGTCAGAATCAATTGAGCTTTTTATTACAGTCCGTGCAACGGTTGCCGAAATTTGGCGCGCATTGACCGATGCCGATGACCGCGAGAACTGGTGGGGCGAAGATGTCGTCTTGGATGCCAAAGTGGGCGGCAGTTTTCGTGAACCTTGGGAAGATGATGAGGGTGAGCAAAAACTAGCTTCTGGTAAAGTCACTGCCATTAAGGTGAATAAGGAAATCACATTTACTTGGAAAGAAAAAGATTGGCCCGCCAACGCGCAAACCACTTGCACCTTTTCCATTGAAGATAAAGGCAAGACTCGAGCTTTAATTTTGAATCATTCTGGGTGGGAGATCTTTCCACCGGCGAAACAGAAAAAGATCATGAAGGACTTCCAGATTGGTTGGACTTATCATTTGCAGGAGCTGAAAGCTTATTTGGATGACTAGTCAGAAGACTAAATACAGCAGTCAGAATATATTTAACGAGTTGGGACCATCCTGAGCAGCCTTCCCGATGTTCATCGTGCCTCACGGTATATCATATTTTTTGTTTTATAGAGTCTCCAGCCCTGTGATCGCCAAGGATTCGTAAATTCAACTGAAGAGATCATGCAGATGTTAAGAGCCTATGAGATTGAACAATCCAAGGACTTAAGAACGTCTAAGTACGATAAAAAGGGTTTTCAACAGAATCCCTATCTATAAAGATGCTCCAAAGCCAAAATTCCCCTCATAAGATGTCGCTATGTTACCCAGAATGACCGCAGCCCTGCCCGGGGCTCTGGTTAGCTTGTGCCAATTTTTACATCTCGGGATAGCTTTCTTGGTTTACTCGACAGGATATTACCTATTTTGACATCATCGACAGGTTTGAAGAGCTCTGTAAGCTTTTATCCGTTTCTTTCTTTAGAAAGATTGGATTCTTGTGAGTGTAGGAGTCTTTGATCTAGGTCCGATGTGTTCCTCTGGTTGATAGGACCATCTTGCTAACTGGCCTTTCGAGGTTGGAGCTTTGGAATTTTTATTACGAACTGTGTATGTGGTGATTCTGCATTTAGATACATCTTCCCCTTGTGAAGTTCGACAATGCCCTTAGCAAGACTTAAGCCCAGACCCGAACCTTGCCCAAAATCTTTGGTCGTAAAAAAAGGATCGAAAACTCTATCATGAATCTCATCGGGGATACCCGGACCTGAATCGGTAATCTTAAGTTCGATGTCGTCACCTTGCTCAAAGGCCTCAAGTGTAATCCACTTTTTGTCTAAACTTTCTACAGAATCAGCCGAGTTCATAAATAGGTTAAAAAGAACTTGAGTTAGTTGCTCAGTACGGCACTCTAGTTGAATTTCTAAATTACGGGATTTAGCAAGAAGAGATACTCCTCTTTCCTGAAGATAGGACTCACAAAAAATCAGAGCACTCTTCAAAAGTTCAGAAATCGGAACCACGGCGAAAGTACCGGCTGTTGAACTCCTTGCGTAGGCGCGAAGTGCATTCGTGATATTGGAAATTCGTATGGTCGTTTTTTCTATCACGTCAAGCATTTCAGTGAACTTAACTCGATCAATCTCGGCGGATTCTCTCAACATTGTCTTAAGCCCGCCCTCGATCAACGAAATCGTCGCAAGAGGAGTATTGATTTCGTGAGCAACACCCGCAGCCATCGTTCCGAGAGCCGTCAGCTTTTCTGTTTGAATTAAATAGTTTTGCTGCTCTTCCAGTTTTGTTAAAGTACGTTGTAAGTCGGTATTGGCGCTCATCAGAGACGTTATCGCCTCTTTATAAGACAATGCAATGTCGAGTTTCATATGGTCAACATACAAGTGACATTCAAGATCACCGTGAGTTGTATGCAAAAGGACCTTGCCAGCCTTAACCTTTGGATACTTTGTTTTTCCGTATTGAATTTTTGGGGCGGTTATCGTGAGTTTCTTGTGAATATTTGTTAGTCCTAAAATACTTTCACCAACAATAAGATTTAAAAGTTCACCAAAATTATCTGCAATATCTTCTAATACGGCATTCCTTGTAGCTTCATCCGAACCTTGTAATGTTTGCCCTAAAATTTTTGCCGCCGTTTCCTCGTCAAGTGCAAGAACAAACTCGCCAAAAACGACGCCCGTGAATAAAACAGAAATCGAGATTTGCTTGCCAATATGAAGACCGGCTTGGGAATAAACAGCCTCAGATACTTGAGATTCTAGATCAAACACCGAATTCAAATTCTTAGCACTCACCTCGGCAAAAGTTTGAGTATTCGTCATGATCTCAATTTCAAATGGATCCGTAGCTAAACTCACTAGATTCTCTCTTCCTAGGCAACTTCTAAATAGGGTTTCAAAACAGCTAGAACTTTACTATCAAAGGCCTCTTGAGAATTCAGGTCAGACTTGTTAATGAAAGCTTTAGCTCCACCTCGAAGACACTCCTCCTTAACCTCGTCATTCATGAGTGCAGAAATCATGACGATGATCGCATTAGGCTCTTTTTCCAAAATTTCAGCTAAGGTCTGTCGGCCGTCTTTATTGGGCATAGTAATGTCAAGCAATAGAAGATCGGGTTTAAGGTCGCTATGGAGTCTCACGCACTCGTCGCCATCTTTGGCCTTTCCAACGACCTGTTGGCCGAGTTCACTCATTCTCTTCTCAAGAATCTTAAGAATTAGTCCACTGTCATCACAAAGTAGAATTCGCGCCATTCCATTACCTACCCTCTTCTTTATCGTAATGTCTATTATATCGGATAAGATCTAAAAATCCTGAACATCAAACTGATAGTCCAAAAACAGGACGAACCACTGGTGGAGTCCCAATTTGACTCACCGATTTCAAACTCTGGCATTTCTTTAGACGTTCACTAACTGTACTTCCGCCTATAATTTTTATGAAAACATTTGTAATTCTATTTGCACCAGTTGTGTAACCAAGCCAGAGGATGCCACTTTTTCGGATTGCTTGATCGAGCCAGCGGAGTGAGTTGGCCATGCATGAAAGTAGTATTTTCGATACCGGAATTGCTCCACGTCGTACCAGCAGGATCGGCTGGCGTTGAAAATTGAACTTCAATATAGTCGGTTGCAAAGGCGTCACGCGGTGGGGCTAGCTTCTCTAAAAGAGCTTCGCAAGAAATCGACTTATGTCATTGATATCCGAAGTAGGCCAAAACCGTGGAAGATTTTGAACGTCTCGCCGACACTATCTTAACACTGGAATCATCGGCTTAACAAAAAGGCGTCATAGGGCGCTTACTTTTATCCCGACCTGAGACGCCTAAAGGATATATGCGAATATAATTAGATAAAATCTGATTTAAACAACCTATTTTTGTCGACTTGCTATTTACCAGAGGCTTAGACTAAATAATCTAAAGTCTATTGCAGAATCTTGAATTTAGAGGTTGTACAAATTCATAGTAGAACCATTTTAACTTCGTTAATCGAATGAGAGAGGATCCTTGTATGAACCAGAAATTTCCAGATGAACTCATTCAAGAGCTAAGAGTCGAATTTTGTGAGGAGGCGCGAGATTTACTTGCCGTCATGGAGGAGTCTCTTCTCAATAAGAAAACTCTGACTGAGAATAAATTCCAGCCGGAAATATTGCGCTCCCTTCACTGTATGAAAGGAAGTTCTCAGGCAGTCCACTTTGGACTGTTCGCTCTCGTAACTCATCATATGGAAGATTTGCTGAGTGAGCAGTTTCAACCTAGGATGATCGATTTTACTTTAAAAGTAGTAGATCAATTGAGATTGAGTTTAGATCAGTTTCAGGGGGGCAATGAAAAAGAGTCTTTTGCTCTTTTGGAAAACTTAGTATCTCAGGTTAAAAGTTCGAATGGAACTTTTTAAATAGTTCATGCGGGTTCATTTTGTTTTTCTCTTCTAGAGGACTGCAAGTGCCAGGCGGCAGAAATGGTTTTTATTTTCTTTAATTGGTGTTTTTTTTTAGCAGTGACCAAGGATCTTTCTACATGTCCAGGCACATATCCTCTCTTCAGATCGAGCGCCTAAATTCTGGGGGCGTCTCAATTAGTTTTTTAATACTGGGAAGGTCCACGAGAATAAGAAGTCCATGTCGTCCTGAAATAGCTACTTTGTTAAAACAAGAGTCGCCAAAACGAGGAAGGTCTTTAACGAGAAGTTCTTCGGATGAATGCACACCTTTGGCAAAAAATGAGAGCACTGAATTTTGGTATCTGACGACAACCACAATTGGTAACTCTTTCCCTCCAGCCGAATCAACATTCGGCTCTTCCCCCGATAAAGATTCAAAATAATAAGCCAGTGACAATACGCGGGACTGCTGCTCGCCACAAGAAAGATAACTATTGCCATTTATTGTCTTTAGGCGCCCCTCAAGACAAAGGCTCTTCACATCCGCGATTTCCTGCACGTCCTCACACATTAGGGCCACTTTTACATTCGCCCCCAAATCTAACACCAAGGCTTGCTTAATGTTGACTGATTTTATTAACGGAATTGAGATGCAGAACTGTGTTCCAGTACCGACCTTGGTCCTAAGGGAGACCTCCCCGTTCAACTCCTCGATCGAAGTTTTTACCATGTCCATTCCAACGCCACGACCAGATATCTCGGAAACACTGCTCGTTGTACTAAAACCCGATTCAAAAATACAATACAACAACTCCTCATCAGTGGCATTCTTAGTTCGTTCTTCAGTCCACAAGGCTTTCTCTAAAATCTTTTTTTTGATCCTTGAAACATCGATACCTCTGCCATCATCTTCGAAGAGTAAGGTCAGATTATATTCATCGATCGATAGATCCAATTTTAGCAACGCTTCCAGCGGCTTTTCCATTGCCCGACGATCTTCGGCAGACTCGACCCCATGATCTAGGGAATTTCGGATCATATGAACAAGTACATCGGCGAGAACTTTGGCAATATTATAATCAATTTTGAGATCCTCCCCTTCTACTTCAATACGAACTCTTTTTTGGAGCTTGAACGAAGTACTACGAACCATTTTTCTTAAGGGTCTTATAATATCGCCAAACGAAATTTTTTTTAATTCATTCGCTTTTACCTGAATGAGTGAGTTCTCCCTCTGCATCTCCAAAAGAAAGTCTTTAATTGCGCCTATATCTTTATCTCCGGGGTATCTTTCAGAGATCACTTCAACTTTACCAAGAAGATAATTGCGCAATACAACCAAGTTTCCACTACTTTCAAGAAACTCTTCTATTACCTGAGTAGAAATTGAAATTTTATTTGTTTTACTCACCTGATCTTTAGCACCCTCAACCTCCGTAACTGGAGGTTGAGTTCGACCAGACAAAATATCCTGCCAATATATGGCATTGTAGGTCGGGGTAATCCCCGCCTTGGATTGTGCAAATAGATCTCGCATTTGATCACATACCATAAGGAAAATTGTAATTTGGGCAGAGGTCAGGCTCTTCTCGCCTCGAGCTATGGGAACCATCGCATCTTCAAAATCATGCGCCAACCCGGCCACATCAGAAAGCCCGATACATGAGGCTGCACCCTTGATCGTATGCATATGCCGTGAGATAGCTTGGATGATCTCCTTTCCCTTCTGGGAAGAGTAGCTTTCCAAACTCAAAAGAAGCTCATCAATTTCATCTAACTTAGGAGAAGCTTCTGCGACAAAGCTTCCTATCAATTCTTTTTCTTCCTCGTGCGCAGTCAACCGAATATCATAGGACCTCCTGATCAAGCCAAGAAGCTTTGCTGGATCAAATGGTTTTTCGTGAAATTCTGTTATTTTCTCACGAATCTCTACAGCAATGTTTTTCATCGATAAATGGGCACTCACAAGTGCAAACGGTATTCTTTCCACCTCGGAGAATATTCTTTCCCTGAGTTCAACACCATTTAAATCAGGCATGCTATAGTCACAGATAATCAGACTGACTTTTCTTGAGTGCACTTTGATATAGTCAACAGCTTCTAACGGCGACTCAAATGTCACAGCCTTGTAGCCTGTCTGTTCAACCAGGTCCGCATAAACCTCTAACATCAAAGGCTCATCATCTATGCAAACAATTTCAAAAAGCTGCGAATCCATACTCATACATCAATTCCGTTCAGATACCATTGAACTGTCCCCGAGCACTAGGGCTTCCCTCTTAACAACGAGAAAGCTTCCGCCACTCCATATTTACATACAAATTGTACTTTATATCCTACAATTACCATATCCAACAGGAAAAACAGGACCCACCTTAGATGTGGAAGTTTGAGTTCAATTTGTGTCCGGAAATGAGGACGCGAAGAAACATCTTCAAATCGGTATATTTCAATTTCAAACACGCTCAGTTTAAATCGTGAATATCTTCATGTTAGGAAAGGATCTCATCCTAGAAAAACATTGGAGCTATTCAATCTAAAATAGATTGCTCTGTTTTCATACATGGTTGACTGGATCTAAGTACAAACACAGACATTCATAAACGAATGCGCTTGGGAGGATCACTCCAAACGCCGGCAGCCTATAACGATGCGAGCTCC
>JBBKWD010000213.1:0-25885 GCA_037968775.1 Bdellovibrio sp. | reverse complement strand
CACTACACGCTCCTTTTTATTCTCTCTATTTCATATAAAAAAATCAATTCTTAAACTCACTTAGACAGTCGGCTCTAGTTTTCACCTGCCTTAACCGAACGGCATTGGCCACGATGGCGGGGAAACAGCTTGCAAAGGACGGTGGAAGATCGCGCGATTGTCTCAGCTGTACTAGAGTCATGAATTCATGAAGTCAGACTTGCCTTTGGTTCAACCGACTTAGTGAGCGAAAAGACCTTCACAGGTAAGAACTTTACTTGCCGAAAGGACTTTGTCATCAGGTGCAGTCTTGGCAATTTTTGGAGGAAAAGTATTTCGCTTCATAGCGATATCATAAATAGTTCCCCGAGCGTGCCGAGCCAGATACTCATAGGCTCCCTGAAGCTTGCTCATAACACGCTCATTTCGAAAGATAACAACCTGTTCGTTGTTGCTTTCTGCATTCACAGAAAAGTTAAAAGAGGTGCCGGCAACAGTGATAAACCAGTCCGGAATATACATAACTTTGTGATGAATTTTAGAAGAGATATTATAAGTTTGCCCATCAATTTTCATCGACTTGTCACCATAGATAGCAGGAGCTGAAAATGTTTGAGTGCGCATTTTTGCCATTTCCTGTGGACTTAAGAGCTGCATATATCGACTGTTCGGGTCCACAGAGTAAGTGCCTGTGGTTTTATCTTGAACCATACCATTAAAAGTCAGGAATGAGCTAAAGTCGCGGTGAGTGAAGCCCTTGTCTCCAAGTCCACCAATGTCGGCAACATAGAGACGGCCTTCGGCCAATGCCTTTTCTTTGTCGCGTTGAATATGAAGGGCGACGGCTTCTGTGATGACGTTAGACGAAAACGCGAACTGCAAAAAACGAATAGGACCCGTTGTTGTCAAGAGAACCTGTTTAAGAATATCTGTATTCACGTCGCCCATTCCGCCGTTTGGTGAAAAGGATAGAATCATCCAAGGGTTTTTAACGTTGCCGGTGCTTGGAGCCTCATAGAACTTATAGGCTCCACCCATAGGAAAGCCAGCATTGCCCTTAAGAAATGCCGCAGTTCCACGAATCTTCAGTTTTAAAACTTTTTTGAGTTGGTGCTGGGCAAAAATCGCAGGGAGGGATCCTTTCACTATGACGGCATGATTTGCATTTGGAATCGACTCTGCGGGGCGCAGATTTTCCGGCAAGGCTTTTAAGTCACCCTCTTTACCGATGCAGGACTGAGTCAGATTTCCCGATAAAAACATAACGGCGGCATTGGGACCATGTGGGTCACGCACAATAATTTTCATATGATTCAATCCGACCGAACTGACCGGGACAAAATCCAAGCCCTGTGCACGGAACTTCTCAAGATATTCCGCAATCTCTTTGACCTCGGCCTTGGTTTCGATCACTCCTGAGTCCACGCCAATGGCTACATCTACATTCTGAGTCGCCTTTTTTGAAAAGGCTTCTGCGACGTCTTTTAAATCAAAGTCATAAAAGTTGGCCCAAACTTGAGTTTTGGCGCCATCAATGAACTTAAGAACTTCGGCCTTCAAGTCGGATTCCGGAATGAGTTTTTCACTCGCAGTACCGGCATTTTCAAGAAGGGGGTGATTCACAAAGGTTTCCACGGAATCGATGGCGGGGCGATTGCCGGGCGTCAGAACAACGAGGGCTTGAGTGGGGTCACTTAAAATTTTTAGCTTAGGCATAAGCTCAGGATTGTCAGCGAGAAACTGCTGAAATTCCTGTTTCATTTTTAGACGGTACTGAATAGTGCTCTCTTGATTGAAATTTTCAGGTGTTACTTTCACCAGATATTCGTTTACTAAATTCATAAGGCCCTTAGAGTTCTGTAGAATAGCAACCAGTTGGCTCTCAGAGAGGCCTTTGCTTTTCGCTCCCCATTCAAACAAGGCTTGTTGCTCGGGGCTGATTTCTAATAGGGGAGCTAGTTCGGTATTAAGATATTGGTAAAGATCTTTATTAGTTTGGATTTGTGTCGCCAGCAGCAAGAGGTTTTCATAGTCATAGGACAGTGAATTCGCTTTTACGCTCGACGAAGTTTGGGCCTGCGCAAAATTGGAGACAGGCTGTATAAAAATTAGACAAGATAGGGTCGCGATTCCTAACCAAACCTTGATATATTCTTTATGAGGTCTTTTCATTTCCATGACAGTTGAGAGTGCATAATTAAGGCCAAGGTCCTTAGCAATGTAAGTAAATTATTTTTTAACATTAAAATGTTTTTAAAATATGTCCTATGGTCCCGTGAATTCATTTTTTTAATTCCCGAAAAGCTATTTAGCAAAACAGTTTCTTGCTCGGATGCGAGAGATCAATCTTCACGGAGGCTTTGTCATGAATATGAATTTCTAACGGGGATACAAAATGGGAATGAGAGTTACAACAAATATCGCGGCACTCAATGCACAAAGAAATCTCGTTGGTACACAAAGAAATTTAAATGATTCGATGGCGAAGTTAGCTTCAGGTAGCCGCATCAACAAGGCCGCCGATGATGCTGCCGGACTGGCAATCTCTGAAGGACTCAAAGCACAGATTCGCTCTGCTGCCCAAGCTCAACGCAATGCAAATGATGGAATATCCATGGTTCAGACGGCCGAAGGCGGTTTGAATGAAATTGGAAATATAATTGTTCGTCTTCGCGAGCTAGGCATTCAATCTGCTTCCGACACGGTCGGAGAGACTGAGCGTGGAATGTTGAATAAAGAAACTACCCAATTAAAAGATGAAATGCAGCGTATTGCGAAGTCAACAACCTGGGGAACTACCAAATTGCTGGATGGTTCGGCTTCAGTATTTGATTTCCAGGTTGGAATTGGAAATTCTCCTGAAAGTGATCGCATCTCATTTGATGCAGGTTCAAATAAAGCAACGATCGATGCCCTTGGCTTAGAAGGTCTCGACTTTTCTACTAAAGAGGGGGCGCAAGAGGCCCTTGCAAAGCTAGACACCGCCCAGACTAGTGTCAGTGGTACACGCGCCTATCTGGGGGCCCTACAGAATCGATTGACTTCAACAGTTGATAACTTAGGTGTCACACAAGAAAACTTATCAGCAGCAAACAGTCGTATTCGGGATACTGATATTGCAGAGGCCTCAAGCGAGATGGTGCGAAACAATATTTTATTGCAAGCGGCGACATCAACCCTGGCACAGGCGAATCAAGCGAACTCTTTAGCATTGAAGCTGATTGGATAATAAAAAGGGAGCTGTCAAAGGTTACTATTACCCGTATCTTTACCGAGATATGGGTTTTTAGTTTTGGGAACTCCGTTTTGGTATTAGCTGCGGATATTCTTAGGTCCGTGGCTCAAGCGGCGGGCCTGATCGGACGGAGAGTTCATAATGGATCTATACTTTAGCGTCCGCAAGCGTCGTCGAGACTCATTTGATCTTTAGTGGGATTGAGTACGCGCCCCACTTTACCTTTGAATCCACCAGATCCCTTACGGTTGATCCGACACTTTTCTACGGTTGAGAACTGATCAGACAAGAGTGTTCTGTGCAAGGTCACTCGTTGAGCATCCATGTTGGATTGTGCCTGAACTTTATTAGTCACAGCCTGGGAAAGGCTTGTCGATGTTTGAAGAACTTCTACGATGGTCGCCATTCCCAATCGGAAACGCGCGACTTGAGCATCATAAACCTTTTGTAAATTGGTCTCAGCAATGACAGCTGAGTTATACTGTTTGATTGATTCTGCCAAAGATCCCAAAGTCGACTCGAGAATTTGAGCATGGTCATACTCGAGGGCTTGTTTTTGAAGCCTAAGGACATCGCCTTGAAGATTGCTTAACTGGATGGACGGGAAGTAGCCAAACCCCAGATTCGCAGTGCCGTTGCCAATGCCTGAGCCGAAAGAGCCCTCTGACCGAGTAGACCCAATAGAGGCTCCCGTAAGCCAGCTGAATGATTTACTCCAAGTCATGTATTTGGCTGCAGTGATCATGTCGTTCATTTGAGAATATTCAGGCGAGATCTTAAGAACTTGCGGTAAAAGAGCCATGGGCGTGGAGCCTTCAGCGGAGGAAGTCGGAGCATGGCTTCGCTCAAAGACAATTTCTTTATCCAAAGACAAACCAAGCATTTCACGGACAGCTGCTTTTTCCCGTAAAAGCAATTCATCTACTTGAGAAACTTGGATAGCCGTTAACTGAGTTTGCGCTTGTGCCTTCATGAAGTCTTCAGGATTCACGATTCCAAGTTCAGCTGCCAGTCGAAGCATTTCTTCAAGTTCAGCAGCGTTTTGATATTGTTTAAAAAGGGCATCACGAAGATCTTGGTCTCCAACGATCGTAAGATACAACGAGTATGCCGACGCATAGGTGTTCAGCTGAGCAATGTAATAGGAAGTGCCTTGAGCATTCAATAGGTACTGGCTTTCGCGTAAATCGAACCAGTTGCTTGGAAGTAAAAATGGCAACAAAACAGAAACACTGGCCAAACCGAAACTCACACCGCTTGCGATCACAGTTCCCAGATTGATTGAAGGTAGAATGCTTCCACGGGCGATGTTTACGCGTGCTTTAGCTTGATGAACTTGATTCATCGCTATCATCAAATCAATATTGCGATCCAAAACAAGTTTTTTGAGACTGCGAGGATTGATGGAAACTGTATTGGACTCATGTTTTGGCGTCTGCGCTTTTATTGCTGCAAAAGAAAAGCTAGTTGTAAAAATTAGAGTGATGAAGAGTGTAAAAGCGCGTTGAAGCATAGTGTCCTCCGACACCGCATTGATAGTCAGAGTGGAAACACTTGTCAAACTGAAGTCGATTGATAGTCAAAGAAGGTATTAAAGTAGGTGTCAAAGTCGGTATTAAAGTGGGGTATTAAGGTGGACAGAGGAGAGGTGAAATTATGGAGTCCTAAGAAGTCTCATTAAGGCGCGCGGGGATGAGAAAACTTTAACACAGCAGCTGAATAAGTAATAATAGATCGAACACAAGTGAATACCTTATCGATTTCGAGGAGCTGTACGTTGATAGAAGAGAAGTCGTTTCAGTATGTGCTGAACATAAAAAATAAAATGCTCGTAGTGAGTCTCCAAGGGGATATGACCTCCTATATTTTGCCAGCGCTTGAAGCGCTGAGGCAGGAGATTCTCTCTAAAAAAGAAGTGCAGTGTGTGGTGCTGTATTTTGAGCAAGTCGATGCGATCTCTAGCGATGCTGTCCCTTTGTTAGCTCAAATGCAAAGAGAAATTCGGATTAAACCTGCGGAACTTCGATTGTGCGCACTCAAAGTACCGCTACGAGAGCGTTTGATTCGTATGGGAGTAGTCAGAGGGTTGGAGGTCACTGAGGACCTCCGGTCAGCGCTGAACTCTTTTTATGGCAAGGTGGCGTCCTAATTTTGACAGAGTGGGAAGTCGCGCAAAGTTTTTTTGATGCTCGCCACTCGTTTTGCTTTGTCTTGAGGACGAAGAACAGCCCAATAAGAACGTCGCGAAAATAGCACTTCATTTTTTGCCGTTAAAATATCGAGCATAGAAAGAACACATCCAATGCTTGAAATGGCAGCGGATCCGTCGCCTTTTTTGCAGGTACCGCCGGTATAATATTTGTGTTCTTTCCCTTTATGGAGTTGGAACATGCCGACAAGAGTTCCATGGGGGCCTCTTTTCTCTTTGGGACTTTCGCGGCAAGTGCTTTCATAGAAGGCCATTCCCGTAAGTACCAATGTCCAAACCGCTTTTTTCCCATCGTCCGATAAGGATGGGTATCGGGGGCATACCCCAACGAGGTCCGCTGGGCCGGCCAACAGGGTAGGATGTTTTTCAATGCTCATATCGTTGAGAACTTTTTTACCCCATGCACGGAAGGCCTCCGCGTCGGCAAAATTACTGCAGTTGCGCAAGTTATAACGATTTTTAGCATAGACGTGATACAGCTGATTCGCGACTTCAGCTTCGTTGGGACTCACTGGTTGGGGTGCAGCAGCAGTGGTTGTCGTAACCGGATTGGCGGTTGTCTCAACGGCAGTCAAGGGTGCGACGTCTTCCGACCATGCCTGGTTGGGGCCTTGAAGGGCTAAAAGCAATATGGCTATTTTTATCCAGATTCGCACTAGTTGACTCCACGGTATAAAAGTAAAGAACTCTTTATCTCCAAAGCAAAGAGAGTGCCTGTTGAGATCAAGCACAAGCCAGTTCAGAGCCAGTCACTGTCTATATTTGAGACAAAGACCGCAAAAAAAAGCGCCCTCTTTCGGAGGGCGCTTGGGAGCAAAAAATATTAGATTTTAAACTTCGGAAAAGAATTTGCGAAAGTCTTTTACGAAAGTCTTTTCGGTTTCTCAGATGAGCGATGTCTTTTGATCCCTGGAGAATCTGCTTTACGGAAGCCACCTTCTCTGCGAGGTGCGCCTTCGCCACGAGGGCCGGCTTCACGAGGAGCAGCAGAAATAGCAGACTCACGACGAGGAGCTGAGGCTCCTGCAGACGCTTCACGGCGAGGAGCGCTGGCTCCACGGTAAGAAGACTCTGAACCTTCAGCGCGAGCTCCGCCGCCATCGCGACGAGAAGAACTGGCACCACGGTATCCGCCGCCACCACCACTACGGCCACCGCCGAAACGTGGAGCGCGACCACCACCGCCACCAGCGGATGATTCACGACCTGCTGTGAAGCGATTGTCTTGGTGATCACGAGGAAGCAATTCCCGAGGAACACGGTCGCCCATGTAGTCCAAAGGAACATCTTTTTTAACAAAAACATTGGGGTGGAAAGCCGCCACAAGTTTTGCCAAAAGGTCTTCTTTAGTGAAAGCAGATAGATCGACTTCACCACTTTGTACCAGGTCTACGATAAAGTCGCGTGCCAATTGAGTTTGGAAAGCGTCTGTATCAGTTGCAGTGATTTTCTCTAAAACTTCTTTCGTCTTCAAGCCTGCAACTTCATCAGCTGAAGGGATTTTTCCTTTAGTGATAGTCGCCTTCGTGCTTTGAATCACACGGCGAAGAAGGTGCAATTGATCGGTATCCACGAAAGTCATCGCGACACCTTTTTGTCCATTACGACCGGTACGACCGATACGGTGAACATAAGACTCTGCATCCCAAGGAAGGTTGTAATTCACAACGTGAGTCAGATCTTTAACGTCCAAACCACGAGCCGCTACGTCAGTAGCAACGATGATTTTAACATGACGTTGTTTGAATTTTTTAAGAGTCGCTTCACGCTCGCCTTGGTTTTTATCACCATGAAGAGAGTCCGTTGGGAAACCACGTTGCGCCAAAGCGTCAGCCAAGTTCGCCACTTCCATTTTAGTTTGGCAAAAGATAATGCCATAAAACTCTGGAAGAGTTTGAATGATACGTGCCAAAGCTTCTGTTTTGTGACGGTTCTGAACTGTGAAGTAAAGCTGCTCGACTGTCTTGGCCGTTTCGCCAGTTTTGTCGGCTTGAACCATTTGTGGTTTTTCAAGGTAAGCAGCTGACAAACGACGAACTTCGCTGCTCATCGTGGCAGAGAACAACCAAGTACGGCAAGCCGCGCGGTTCGAGCTAGAAGCATCTGAATGAGTGGCTTTTAAGATCATCTCAAGATCATCTTTGAAACCCATAGAGAGCATTTCATCGGCTTCGTCCAAAACAGCAGTTTTTACGTTTTGGAGCTTCACGTATTTTTGCGTGATGAAGTCTACCAAACGACCCGGAGTCGCCACAACAATGTGAGCGCCACGACGGATGCCCTCAAGTTGAGTGCGGTAGCTTGACCCACCGTAAATAGTGACAACACGAACGCCCTTCTTTTTTCCAAGAAGAGTCAATTGCTCTGCAACTTGCAAAGCTAATTCACGTGTAGGACTGAGAACCAAAGCTTGCGTGTCTTTGATTGTCGCGTCGATGTTTTCAACAAGCGGAATACCAAAGGCAGCCGTCTTACCAGTACCTGTAGAAGCCAGACCAATAAAGTCATTCGCAGCTTCAAGCAGAATAGGCAGTGCTTGTTGTTGAATAGGAGTAGGTGCAGTGAACCCCATGTCTTTCATCGCATCCATCACAGCTGGGCTGATGGCGAACGAGTCAAAAGAATCAAGAGGTTGGAACGTTACAGACATGGGATACCTTTCGGGTAAATTGAAGGCCCAAGATAAGGCATCCAGTATTTAAAAGCTTGTAATATTTTATATTTCTCGGAGGCATGTACTATTTGCAGGTGAAAAACCTTTGGACAGTTGGCTCGATCTTCCTGATTTTATAGTGTGTATTTGGCGTTTCGTCAACCGCTCAGGTCTTTCAACGAGGTCCCAAAGTCCCTGAACTCCGCGACCTTTGGAAGTTTTATAAAAGTGGCATTCATGTTTAGTCAGAAAGTGTACCCAAGATGGAACTACCTCGCGTTGCAAGCTTGATGTTCCTCGAGGTCTCAAGGTATTTGAAAAGCGACTCTATAAAAAAATGTGTATACTTTTTGACAAGCAGAGCACTTGTTATTTTCTTAAAAAAATTAGCGATTCTCGGACTATTTCAAGCTATACAGAGGACTATGATTCACTTATCAAATATTTCAAAGCAGCATGGGAATAAAATTCTCTACAAAAACGGATCTTTCCAAATCAATGCCGGTGAAAAGATCGGCTTGGTGGGCCCTAATGGCGCGGGTAAAACGACCATTTTCCGTGTGATCACTGGCGAAGAGGGGATTGACTCCGGAACGATCTCAAAATCGGATCGCACTGTGATTGGCTATTTCTCGCAGAATATCGAAGAAATGCAGGGACGCTCGGCTTTGGATGAAGTGAAGTCCGCGGTGGGCAATATCAGCGAAATGCAGGCCCAAATGGCTGTATACGAAGCCAAGCTTTGTGACCCGGATCTGAATGCCGATGAAATGACCAAGATACTTGAAACCTACGGCGAGCTACAGGGCGAGTTTGAACGCCTTGGGGGCTACGACCTGGAATCCCGCGCAGCCGAAATCTTGACGGGTTTGGGGATCGGCCCTGAGGACTATCATCGTCCGACGGAAAGCTTTTCCGGCGGTTGGAAAATGCGCATTGCCTTAGCTAAGATCCTCGCCTTGAAGCCTGAAGTCCTTTTGATGGATGAACCGACGAATCACTTGGATGTGGAGTCGATTATTTGGCTGGAAGAATGGCTTTCTAGCTATTCAGGCGCGATTTTAATGACGAGCCATGATCGTGAGTTCATGAATCGTTTGGTTGGCAAAGTTGTAGAGATCGCCAATAAAAGTATCACGGTCTATGGTGGTAACTACGATTTCTATGAAAAGGAACGAAGTATTCGCCTTGAGCAGCTTGTTGCGGCAGCAAAACGTCAGGAAGATATGCTCGCCAAGGAGGAAGAGTTTATTGCTCGATTTGCGGCACGCGCCTCCCATGCAGCCCAAGTGCAATCACGCGTGAAAAAACTTGAAAAAATTGATCGCATTGAAGTTCCGCCTGAGGAAGAAACCATTAAGTTTGAGTGGCCCGTGCCTGCACGTGGCGGTGATGAGGTTGTTAAGCTCGAAGGTTTAAGTAAAGTCTGGAACACAGATGACGGCAAAGACAAATTAGTTTTTGCGGGTGCAAATGGACTTGTGAAGCGCTTGGATCGTATTGCGGTAGTGGGTGTCAATGGGGCTGGAAAGTCCACCTTACTCAAAATAATCGCGGGTCACACGAAAGCCTCCTCAGGGGAAGCGACAATTGGTGCCAGTATCACGCTTGGTTACTTCAGTCAAAACTCCTTAGAAGTTTTGGATCCGAAAGCCACTATCTTGGACGAAGTTCACTCCCGGATTCCGAATGCGGGTGTGGGCTTTGTACGCAGCTTGCTGGGGGCCTTCAAGTTTTCAGGTGATGAAGCTGAAAAGAAAATTTCTATTCTTTCGGGCGGAGAAAAATCACGTGTGGTTTTAGCAACTATATTAGCCTTGCCCGTGAATTTGTTGATTCTCGATGAACCCACGAATCACTTGGATATTAAATCTCGAGAAGTGTTGCTGGAAGCAATTCAAAAGTTCCCCGGCACAGTTATGATTGTATCACATGACCGGCACTTTCTGCGTGCGATAACGACTCGGGTATTCGAAGTCGATAAAAAAGAAATTAATATCTATGATGGCGACTATGATCACTATCTGCGCATGAAACAGAACCAGCAAGGTCTGTAGAAGCGGAGAGGGGCCTGTTTTCTCACCTTGAGAGCGGGCCATACTTAATATCAATTCGAATCAAAAAATCCAAATTCTGTCTCTGGATGAATCAATAAATCCCTCTCAGTTGAGAAGTTTATTGATTTTGCAATTTTACACTCAAGCCACCCGAGGAAATTGCCGAGAAGTTCTACAATAAATAGCGAAATAACCTAATTTTGTACGTAAGTGGGTGGTTATGAGTTTTTCAGAGGGAGGCTTTGTCCTCCGTCAAATACTGTCGTCGTCTGTGGTCCTAGGGCCTTTACTGCTCTTGGTGGCGCTGTTCTTTTTGCTGTATAAGCAGGAACGGAAGGCAGTTGTCTTCTATTTCGTATCGGGCACTGTTTTAACCATTGTTGGGGTGGCCTGCCTTTATTCGGAATTCAGGCTGTCTGCGCGAGGCGAAGGACTGAATGCCGGAGGGCGCTCAGAGTACGGTATTCCCAATACCGATCAATGAGTCTTTACGTCAGTCCAAACATCTTCGTAGAGTTTGTTTTTTTCGCCAAGATCATGGATGCGCTCAAGCTTTTGGAGTGCGGCCTCGTCGGGAAAAAGCACCTTGTTATTTTGAAGATCTTTCGGCAACAGCTCTTTGGTGGTTTTTAGAACCGGTCCACCAAAAAGTACTCGCACTTTTTGCATGTCAGACTCTTGGCTGAGTAAAAAATTAATTAACACGTGAGCGGCTTTGCTATTTTTTCCACCTTTGATTATCACGAGATTGTCGATGGCGAAAGTAGCTCCCTCTGGTGGCAAGATATATTCAATTTTCCCCGGCGCCTTGGCGGCAGCTTGAAGAGCATCTGACGAATAGGTTTGAGCTGCGGCGACTTCTTTGTTGCTCAAGATATCTATAGTGTCAGAAGAAAACATTTTGATATTATTTTTAGCCGCTAAAAGAGTTTCCCGTGCCTTCTTTAACTCTTCGGGCTTCGTTGTGTTAACGCTAAAGCCATGCATTTTTAAAGCAGCTCCGGTGCTCTCTCGGACATCATCTAAGAGGGCGAACTTGCCACTGAGTTGAGGATTGAGGAGTAAGTCCTTCCAGCCAGTCATCGGGCCTTTATAGACATCACGATGCACAGCAATTCCGCAGGTCGTCCACATGTAGGGCAGCGAGTAAGTATTCGTGGGATCGAAAGACTGTGCCAAGAACTGATTTGAAATAAGGGCTTTGTTTGGTAATAGCTCGTTGTTAAGGGGTGTAAGTAGATTCATTTTTGTCATGATATCGACCATATAGTCCGATGGCACAGCGATATCGATGCCGGAAGAACCCATCTGAACTTTTGCCAGCAGCTCTTCGTTCGAGGAGTAGTTTGAAATATTTATTTTGATGCCGGTTTCTTTTTCAAACTTTGCCTGAAGCTCTGGGGTGAGATAGTTGCCCCAAATGGAGAGGTTCACTTCTTTGGTGGGTTCAGGTTGATTTTTTTTTGTACATGCTGAAAGTAACCCGCAAAGAACTATACTAGTTATCAATATTCTCGACATTTTAATAAATCCTTTTTATGGTTAGTCATGCTTGAGCTTTTGAATATCGGGAAAAGTTTTTCCAGTCAAACAGCACTCACAGAGATTAACCTTTCTGTGGCGGAAGGCGAATTCTTTTCTTTATTGGGGCCTAGTGGCTGTGGAAAAACGACCTTACTTCGTATCATCGCGGGCCTGGAGTCTGCGAGCACAGGGGAAATCCTTTTAGATGGTCAGCGTGTGGACCATTTGCCTTCGAAAAAAACGTCCTTTTAATTGGTTTTCCAAAGACACGCTGTTTTTTCTGATGTTACAGTCGGCGAAAATATTGCCCTTGGTGTTCGGGTTTGAAGCTTCTTTTGAGTTCTGTAGGGATCACTTTATTCTTCCGTTCCGTGTCGTTCCGTGTTCTCTTTGAAGTTCAGCATCGAGGGGAAAATGGCGGAAAAGATCAATAAAAAAGTTTTTAGTTGGGCGCTCTATGATTGGGGCAACTCGGCCTTTTCTACCACCGTTATGGCAGGTTTTTTTCCGATTTTTTTTAAAAGCTATTGGAGTCAGGGCACAGAGGCCGTTGTTTCAACGGCGCGTTTGGGGTCTGTGATTTCAATTTCAAGTTTTCTGATTGCTGTACTCAGTCCAACCTTGGGTGTGATGGCCGATCTGCGAGGCTCAAAAAAAACCTTCTGTTTGTTTTTTACGATGATCGGTATTTTGTCCTGTGCTGGCTTGGCCATTATTCCTGCCGGAAGCTGGCAAGCAGCGGCAGTCGTATTTGGCCTTGGAATGATGGCCTTCAATGCTGCTAGTGTGTTTTACGACTCTCTCTTGCCGTCTGTGGCTGTGGGCAGTCGAATGGATCATGTCTCTTCTTTAGGCTATTCTTTGGGTTATCTCGGAGGAGGAATTCTTTTTTTAGTCAATGTCTTGATGACTCTTTATCCGACAACGTTTGGTCTTCGTGATAGTATTCAGGCTGTGCAAGTGTCTTTTCTGTCGGTGGCGTTTTGGTGGTTTGTGTTCACAATCCCACTTGCTAAAAATGTACCCGAACCGGCGGTGCTGGGCTCAACTCCTGGGATTTGGCAGCTAAGTCGAGCGAGCTTTCGAACTTTAGCGAGTACCGTTCGTGAACTGGTCAAAGAAAAAAATATTCTCCTTTTTGTGGTGGCTTACTGGCTTTATATCGATGGCGTCTATACCGTGATGACCATGGCCGTGGATTTCGGAATGGCTCTTGGATTCGAGTCGAAAGATTTGATTGTGGCTTTGCTACTGACTCAGTTTATTGGCTTTCCTTGTGCGTACTATTTTGGAATGGTGACGAAGCGGTTTGGAACTCGCAAGCCCATTTTATTGTGTATCGTTATTTACGCGATCACCTTGGTGTTGGCGACGATGATGACTCAGGCTTGGCATTTCTTTGCTCTTGCCACTGTGATCGGAATGGTTCAGGGGGGAGTGCAATCATTGAGTCGCTCGATGTTTGGTCGCATGATTCCTGCAAAATTAAGTGGAGAGTACTTTGGTATTTTTAATTTGGTGGGACGGTTTGCTTCGATTTTGGGTCCCGTGCTTGTCGGCTTTGGTGCCTTACTGACGGGGAGTTCTCGGCTGGGGATGCTGGGGATCTTAGTGTTGTTTTTGGTAGGAGGTTTTTTGCTTTATAAAGTCAAAGAGCCGACGGGGAATAATTAGGTTTCGTCGTTCGTCCGTTTGCCAGCTGTCATTGCCTTAAATTCAAATCCCTTGTATCATGAGAGGATTTTTGGTTCTTCAGCTAAGTGGGCTGAAGTACTAAATATCTTTTGGTCGAGATTTTGAGTCGTTTTTATCTTCAGAGGGCTCATTTTTTGCCTCATTCTTAAGAGCCTGATTTTCTTGAGCAGCGATAATTTCCTTAGCTTTTTTTCCTGTGATTCCTAGCCATTCAGGGAAGAACACTGCGATTACCACAAAGACCATAGTGACAAAGATAAAGAAAAAGCCCATAGCTAGGACAATACCCACTGAATACCTCCAGAAGTGTGAATCTTTTCTATTATGAATCAGGTCCAATGGAAAGAAAAATATTGTGTTGGACTTTACCCCTCTAAAACGTGATAAACCCATGATATGGCTTACAATCCTAGAGATCACTACTTTCGAAAAGCGAAACAGGAAAACTTTGCAGCACGCTCTGTTTTTAAGCTTGAGGAAATTGACCAAAAATTCAAAATCTTTCGCTCGGGCCAAACTGTTCTGGATCTCGGGGCTTCTCCGGGCTCGTGGTCTCAGTATTCCTCACAAAAAATTGGCGATAAGGGGCGTGTACTAGGGGTCGACTTGAGCCCGGTTACAGTTAAGCTCTCTAACGCGGTTTTTATACAAGCCGATCTGCGTGATTTGAACCTCGAGGATATTTTTCGTGAACATGGATTCTTTCCTCCCTTTGATTTGGTTCTGTCGGATATGGCGCCAAGAACGACAGGGATTCGCATGACCGACCAAGCACGCAGTATGGAGCTTTGCGAATTAGCATTGGATATCGCTCGAAAATTTTTAAAAAAAGATGGTCACTTTGTCTGTAAGCTCTTTCACAGCGATGACTTCACAGTTTTAAGAGATGCTATCAAAAAAGAATTTAAACGCTTTGAAGCCGTGAAGCCTGATTCTACTCGAAAAATTTCGAAAGAAATTTTCTTAGTCGGTTTAAATAAAAAATGATCCAATTCCTCTTCCAGAATGAGCACTTTGTTCTCTGTGATAAACCCTCGGGAATACTTTCGACCCCCAGCCGAATAAGCGACGGTCGAATCTGTTTGGGATTAGAGTTGGAAAAAGAGTTGGGCGGCCAGATATTTCCCGTGCACCGTTTAGACTACGAAGTGTCCGGATTGGTGCTCTATGCCTTGAATGCTAAGGCCCATCAACAAGCGAACCATTGGTTTGAAAAGCGGTTGGTTCATAAAACCTATCGTGCCTTGACGACGGCGCAAGATTTTTCCCATATTCCTGCATCGGTTGCAAACGATCGGTTATCGATTGATCTTGTTCAACACCAAGACTTTGAGTGGCAGGGGTGTTTGCTACGGGGGAAAAAGAGAAGCTATGAAAGCCCACACGGTAAGCCGACTTTGACGAGGGCACACTTTTTGGGATCGAAAAATTCTTTTTTGGAGTGGGATCTATATCCGGTCACGGGACGTTCTCACCAACTGCGATTCGATTTAAGTCGCCATGGTTTCCCGATTGTGGGTGATGAACTTTATGGGTCTAAGGTGGATTTTTTAAGCACTCAAAACAGTTTATACAACGAAGACACGATAGCGCTTCGAGCTTTCAAGATTGATTTTTCAGACTGTCCAGAGGCTTCAAGTTTGGGATTGAAATCAAGCTTTGAAATCGAGAATTTTTGAGTTTCCTGTTTTCAGGCTTTATGAGTGTACACTCTTTTTAAGAAGCACACATTGTATCGTTACCGCGATATTCGAAAAATAAGCCGTCTAGATCTCGCGTTTGATTTGATCTAAATAGGTTTTTATAAAGGAGATCCGATGATCGCCTTCTTTTTTTGCGGTCTCGGTGTTCAGATGCTCCACGAGTTTAAATAGTTTGATATAAAAATGATCCAAGCCGAAGTTTTTATCGTCGAGTCCCCGGTTTTCGGCCCAAGGATCTTCCTCTGAGTAAAAGGGGCGTTTCATGATCGAACTTGTCGCAAAACATCGGGCGATACCGATAGCACCTAAGCTATCCAAGCGATCTGCATCTTGAACGATTTTTGCTTCCAGGCTTTCGGTAGGAATTTTCGCGCTAAAGCTGTGCGCTTCAATCGCGTGGCGAATGTCGGAATAATACTCAGACGGATATCCAACACTTTCTAAATATTTGATCGCAGCCTCTGCTGAAAGTTTAGAAGCATAGGGGCGACGGGGATCATCTTTGCTTACATTCACATAGTCGTGAAAAAAGGCAGCTGGTAGAATAACCTCCCATTTGGCATTTTCGGCCTCGCACAGGTGTTTGGCCGTTTGCACGACTCGTTGAATGTGTAAGTAGTCATGGGCGGGATCCGAATGAGGATAGAGGACTCGCGCTTTGTTGCTAAAGAGTTTAAACCATTTATTTTCATCAAAAGGGGTGGATGGTGTTGCTGTTTCCATCTTTACAACTTACTCAGCCTCGGGCTCATTGATCAAGGTGTAATCCCTTGATCTGGGTTGATACAGTTCAATACGATTGCCTTCGGGGTCGTAAACCCAAGCAAAAAGTCCCTTTTCGGTTTCCTGCACATTGTCATCAATGGGCGTCCCAGCAGAGGCTAGCTGGGATAAGGTTTCTTGCAGTTCACTGACTTGAAAGTTGAGCATGCAGACTTTAGCAGACGGATTCGATGTGGACTCATGCTGCAGAAAGATCAAGAGTTGGTAGTTCGGACAGAGCTTTTCCACGGGAACTATAAAAGAGTTGCGTTCCGAGCGGCACAAGCCGAAATACTTCTCATACCACTCACACAGTTTATCTGGATTTTGGGCCTTTAGAAATATGCCCCCGATTCCATTTATATTCATAATTTCATTTAAAGGACAGACCCGGCACGCTTCAATTTACCACTGCGAAAGGTGTCAAAAGGCAAAGCCTTAGGGGCTTCGTGCAGCGCAGATGTTTTCGCTTACATCTTTAGAGCGTAGCGGCTTTTTAGGAGTTTTTTTATTTCATTTGCTGGGAGGGTTCCGTGGCTTTGGACTAAATAGCGGGCAGCGAAGCCGCTTACCCAAGCTGTGGCTTGGGAGGTTCCGCTCATCAATCCATATTTTCCGCCAGGGAGGGATGAGTATATGTTTTTTCCTGGGGCTGCTAAGTCTACACTTGCTCCGAAGTTGCTGGAAGTTAGCAGGCGCTTTTGTTTATCGAGTGCTGCGACTGATATGATATTGCTCAGTCGATATCCGGCTGGATAAAAACCAAAAAGGTCAGTGTTGCGTCCTTCATTTCCAGCGGCGGCGACAAAGAGAATGCCTTTGTTTTGCGCCTCTCGTATCGCAGCTTCTTCCATGGGACTGCGATCATCACCACCGCCGGAATAATTGATAATGTCAGCGCCCATTTGAGTCGCATAGCGAATCGCCTTGACGGTGTTCAGCAAATTTACGGCGCCACTTTTAAGTGGATCGTAATACTTTAAAATCATAAATTTCACGCGGTGGCTTTTTGCTTGTTGGGAAATAATTCCCGCAATATGAGTTCCGTGACCCATTTGGTCCGAAAGATCATGACTGTTTAATACAAAATTCCATCCATGGACGTCCCCGGCAAATCCATTGCCATCATCATCACGGCCAGAAAAAGTTTCCTTGGGATTTTTCCAGAGATTATTCCTAATTAAGGGGTGATCGATATCCACTCCGGTATCGATGATTGCCACAATGATGTCGCGATTTTCTTGAGCCCCTGTGATGGCGGGGCAGAGGAGTGAAAAACTGAGGAGTGTCAGCAGAGCCTTTGAAATTGTTTGCATGCTTGCCTACAGAGCAAGCTTGGGGCCAGGCCTAGAGGGCTTAGAAACGACTTGAAATGAGATTTCTCAACGGGTGTATAGAAATACTCAAACAGCATTAAAGCAGCAACGGGTGTCTAAGGATTTCCATACAGGGGGATGAACTAGTCAGCTGTCGAACTTTTTCTTACACTGTTAGAAATAAAAGAAGGGCCACAGCGAGAAAGCCTTTACTTCTTCCGATCCACTATCATCACAGTGAGGCGGCTGGTGCACACGAGTTCTTGTTTTTCATTGTGAATTTCAATATTCCAAACATGCAAGCTTTGGCCGACGCGGAGAGGGCTCACTCTTCCAGTAACAAAACCTGAGGTGGCAGACTTAATATGATTGGCATTGATTTCAACACCAACAGGCATCTTTTGGTCTGACTTTAAACACAGGGCAGAGGCAATGCTGCCTAAGCTTTCTGCTAAAGCAACGGAAGCCCCGCCGTGCAGAAGGCCCGCAGGCTGTTTGGTGCGAGCATCAACGGGCATCCGTGCGACAATATAGTCATCGCCGATGTCTGTGAACTCCATCCCTAAATGAGAGCAGAGCGTATTGTCGCAGTTTTTTTGAATGGCTTCGAGTGTCGGTTTTTGTGTCCAAATCATGGAATGATTCTAGGGGCAAAATAGGCGCCTTGCCAAGCAGTAGACGGCCGCCTCTGAATTTTAACTCAGGGGCGGCATGAAAACGGAAATCTCTTAGGCGACCTTTTTAATTCCAGGTGCCGCAGCAATGACATATTTGTTGCGCCCCGTATTTTTGGCACTATAGAGAGCCTCGTCGGCTCTTTTGTACCAAGCATCTGGGTGCTCCCCGGTCGTGTAGGATGCTACACCTGCCGATACTGTGAAGCGAATTTCAAGCTTTTCATGTACAAACACTTCTTTGCGAATGGTATTCAACGCTTGCTCGACCATTTTAATGGCAGCAGACTCATCACATCCCGGCAAGACCACCGCGAATTCCTCGCCACCCATGCGTACAATGAAGTCCTCTTTTCGGGAAAAGCTTTCATTTAATGTGCGCACGCATTCTTGAAGAATAAAGTCGCCGATATCGTGTCCATAGGAGTCATTGATCTTTTTAAAGAAATCGATGTCTAAGACCACAAGTGTGATCGGATCTTTATCGTAGTTGTGCAATTGAATGTAACGTTTTATTTGCTCTTCATAGCTCTTGCGGTTGTGTGCCCCCGTAAGGTGATCACGACGCATAGTTTGATTGGCTTCCATCAATTGTTTTTTAACTGTTGTTAAGTTCTTTTTAATGTTGTCCATGCGCTTTGAACGGCGGTCATTGTTCAAGGTTTGGCTCTGCAAATACAGATCAATGAATTGGCGCGATTTCGAGCGCAACTCTTCAATAGAGTTGGATTCAACGGCTTCGCGCAAGCCTGCCAAGGACGTGTTCATTTCTGCCTGCACGTTATCTTCGGCTTCGGTGGCGTCTTCGCTTAAGTGATCGGCGAAATCCCAAATGATGCGTTTAAAGTCGTCAAAGGTGTTTTGTACATAGCTATACTCATCAATGCGGTAGCTTGAAAAAAACTGGCGGAAGCGAAAAAGGGCCTTTTCGGTTTCTTCGCTCTCTGGTTTTACAAGGTCTTTGGCAAAGCTATCGATTTTCTCACGAACTTTGCGAACCGAGTGATTCTGTATTTCAAATAAGTGCTTATTATAAGTGTCCAGGATATACAGCAGCGTGGCTCGATCTTCACTGAGATGTGGCACATCGGCTGAAGTGCCTGGAGAACCTGAGGAACCCCAGTCCATATCGAATTGATCTACCAATTTTTTTACCCATTGTTTCAAAGGAAACCTCCAGAGTCTTCACCTAATCTTTTCGGAATATGAGGCGTGTTGGTGAAGGTCCATTTTTCAGGTTTTTACTTTCGTCCAGTCCGATTACGAGGTTTTTTGTCTGATGTTTTTACGCAATAACAAAAGGTCTCTCTCAAGTCTCGAAGTGAAACAATCTAAAATATTTGAGGTTATAAAATTTAAATGTGAAATCAATTGTAGGTCAGGCTCAAGGGGGGAGATTCCATGGAGACACATACAAACGGCAAGGGGCGAGGCGAAGGTCTTGATTTAAGTGCCGGCGTTCCTATCGATACTATTGAGGAAGGGGAAGTTCTGCTGGGGCATGTCGGTCAAGAGGCTGTCGTTCTTGTTCGCCACGACCTTGAATACTTCGCAGTGGCCTCAACTTGTTCTCACTATGGGGGGCCTTTAGAGTTGGGCATTGTGACAGGTGATGAAATTCATTGTCCTTGGCACCACTCTGTTTTTTGTTTAAGGACGGGCACTGCTTTAAAGGCACCAGCCTTGAATCCTATTTCCTGTTGGCACACGGAAGTTCGTGATAAAAAGATTTTTGTGACCGAGAAAAAATCTTTCACAACGACTCGGCGTAAAGGAACCGAGGTTCAGCAGTTCGTCATTGTAGGGTCGGGCGCAGCGGGAATTTCGGCAGCGGTAACCTTGCGGCGCCAAGGATTTCTTGGAAGTGTCACGATTGTCACAGGTGATAAGTCATTGCCTTATGATCGTCCTCATTTATCGAAGGACTACCTGGCAGGGACGGCTTCGGAAGAGTGGATTCCTCTGTGGTCGAAGGACTTCTATCTTGAAAATAGGATCACTTTTGAATTGAATACGATGGTGACTAAAGTGAGTGCAGACCCGCATCAGCTGGAACTTTCCAATGGGCGGAGCCTTCATTACGACAAATGCTTATTAGCTATGGGCGGAACTCCCAATCGACCACCGATTCCCGGAATCGATCGCCCCAATGTTCACTTCTTACGTTCTTTGCAAGACTGTCGACAAATTATCGAACTGACTTCTTGGGCTAGTCGTGTGGTCATCATTGGCGCAGGATTTATAGGACTAGAGGCCGCCGCCAGCTTACGACAAAGAAATCTCGATGTTAAGGTTGTCGCGCCCGAGAAGCTGCCATTGTTAAAAACATTGGGCGTGCACGTAGGAAGCTTTCTTAAGCACCTTCATGAAAGTCACGGGGTAACCTTTCATCTTGAAGTGGGCGTGAAAGAAATCCGGGAGCGCAGTGTCTTGCTAGATAGTGGCGTTGAAATTGAGTGCGACTTTATTGTTGTTGGCACCGGTATTCATCCAAATGTCGCATTGGCAGAAGCAGCTGGTTGTCATATCGACAGGGGTGTTCTTGTAAACGAATATTTAGAAACCACTGTACCGGATGTTTATGCTGCCGGAGATCTTGCTAGATGGCCCGATCCGCGGACAAAGCGATCTATCCGCGTCGAGCATTGGGAGGTCGCGGAACGTCAAGGGCAAGTGGCGGCCCTAAATATGATGGGTGATAAAATCCCATTCCAAGATGTCCCTTTTTTCTGGACCAAGCACTATGACGTGAGTATTGGCTATGTTGGTCACTCAGACCGTTTTGATCGTATGGATTTGATGGGAAATATGGAGCGCCAAGATTTTGCTGTCGCTTTTTACGAAGACCTGGAGGTCGCAGCTCTTCTTACTGTTGGAAGGGATCGGGAATCCCTTTTGGTCGAAGAAGCTCTGGCAAAATTTGATCAGACGGAGGTTCATCGACTGCTTTCGGAATATGCCGGGGACTCAAAAGCCTGAGCTAGTGGCGCCATTGTTCTACAAGCATGGTGGCGTGTAGATGACCGCCGCGAGTCAGGGGGGTGGCGGATTTAATTCGGTATTGAGCCGAGCAATCGCTATCCATACCGATTTCTTGAACGTTTGTAAAAGGCATTTCCAAACGCAGAGTTTGAGCCTGCGAGTTGACGATGCTTTGGCGCGAAATTTCAGAAATCACGTGAAGGTCTGTGCGGCTTCGCTTCCATGACTGCCACCAAGGGCGGCAGACAATTTCTTCAATAGAAAAAGTGCAATGGTCGAAAAAAGCCAAGCTGCGGAAAATTTGAAATTGATCGTAGCTATAGATTTGCACGTGAGTTTCCCCACGCACGATATCGAAGAAATCCTCTTGGGGTACAATTCCAAGAGCTATTAAAAATCTCCATAGCAAACGCGTTGGATTGCTGTCGTCATCACCGGCAAGAAATTCCTCAAGGGCCGTGCAGTAAGCTTTAAGGCTTCTGGAGATTTCTTTTTTTTGCGCACTATTAAGCTCAGAAAAGTAGGGAAGCTCTGGATCTCGGTAAGGGTGGATCCGATAGCCCGCAATGGTAAGCAAACCTGACAACTGATCAAGTTGCGTGGCGAATTCTTCGATTGCTGGGGAGTGATTTTCTAACATAGTGGTGCAGTTGTACATTCACTTATGTTTGTTGAATAGGTGCTTTGTTTAGAATTATCGAAACGTAATGGGATGGAGGCCGACTATTTCTACGCTGCAATGGCCACGCGAAAAACAATCAAAATACCTGGTAAAAAATAACTCTGAAGGTGCTTCTGTCGAAATCTGAAGCATGCTTTTTGTCAATTTTGCATTCGTAATCATAAAGAGCTCTTCGAGTTTTTCGAATCAGCACTGAGATGCGCGGCCCTCGGTTTAAGTACACCGACGAGGCAAGGCTCGTCGGTGAGATAAAATGAAGACTCTGAACTATTCGGCGTCTTCAAAGGTCACAGGTACAACCTGAGACTGGGTGTCGAGCAAAATCGAGTCACGAACAGAGCGATTTTGTGGAGCGAATAGCACAAGATCCTGATTCGCATATCCTTTTTGAAGCGACAGCGTTTTAGTTTCTTTGCCAGCCAACTCCACAACCTCAGGAAGTTGGGCAAAAGACTGTCCCATAGGGCTCACAGAAATTTTCTGCCATTTTTGAGAATGGTCGCCCAAGTAGTCATCGTATTCAACGATTCCAGAATCCTGGTGGGTCGTCGAAATCTTGATGTTAAGCTCGCCAGTAGGCGAGACAGCAAGGTCTGAGACATTCGCCTCAATGATGGCAAGTGTAGAGCCATTGAAGACCTTCATTTCACTTAAGCCTTGTACCGCAGAGCTGTAGTCTTCAGCAGCCTTTTCAGGATTGCGGCTGAATTCTGATTCGAAGGCCTTTCTCAAGGTTCGGGCCTTTGTTCCGTCCAGGAGCAAACTTACAAATCCATTGCCCGTAACACCCGGCAAGCTCGAACGTGGCATTCCTGCAATCTCTTGGTCCACAACATTGTCCTGATCGGAGTCAATTTGCACATTCACTTCACAGGTGTTCCATGTCGTCATACCTTCATAAAGCTTTACCGCTACCTGAAGAACCAGTGCGCCGTCTTTTTCAAGCAGACGATAGCCCGCAGACTGTAAGTCACAGTTTTTGTTGTGAGCCGCATCTGGCTTGTTTTCAAGTTTACGCGCATCTTGGCCAATCAGATTGAATAAAAAAGCTTGGCCCTTGTTAACGCCCGCATTTTCCAAAACAACTTCTGTAAGGCTACCTGGTGCATCGGCAGCTGATGTGGACTTCACGACTAAAGACTTCACAGAAACTTGTGCAATCTGACGAGCCACCAAAAGAACCGGCATATGCAGAACTTCTTCGCCAGAATTTGAGAATGTCAAATACCCTTCGAGTTCTTCATTGGCAGATTTCATTTGTGCAGCAAGCGCCGTCACATTCACAGCTATCGTCTTCGATTCGCCCGGTGCAAGGCTTACCGCCGGAAGATTGACGGTCAAAGCGGCCGAACCTTTAAAAACACCAGTTAAAGTCATAGCTTCAGTGCTGATATTCTTAAGAGTGACCTCTTTAAAAAGCGTTTTTTGCTTTTCAATATCAGTGATTCCCAAAGACAAAGTTGAAGGCAAGGCCAAAGCTTTGGCATCGATGGACTTTGCGACTTGCACACGTCCTGATCCTTGGCGGGCCACCGAGTAGTCTGCCTTATTGGCATCATGAATAACTTTGCCTTGTCCGAGCAAAATGGATTTAAGCTCAAGAGTATTCAAGTCCTTGTGCTTTTGCTTTAATAAAGCCATCACGCCGGCAATATGCGGCCCCGCCATAGATGTGCCTGACATCTTCGCGCCCTCGTCTCCTGTTCCAACCGCAGCCGAAATGATGTTCGTGCCCGGAGAAGTAATTTCTGGCTTAATCAAGCCATCATCAGAACGAGGACCCCGAGAAGAAAACGGAGAAATCGTGTCTACGAGCCAAGGTTTTTCAGTCACGGCCGCCGTCTTAAGGTCCACCACAACAATTTGACCAGAAGTGAGGGCCGCTTTTACGATCACTCCTGCGCTTTTCGAGACCATAACGCCCGGAATAGTAAAGGCTCCATCGCCGCCCATTACAAAAGGGTCTTCGTCGTTGTTGTTTGCGACTACCACAGCAATAGCCTTTGCTTCTTGAGCCCGACGAATTTTGTCGGCAAAGCTCACTCCACCACGATCAATAAAGGCCACTTTGCCTTCGATTTGTTCTTTTAAAGGAGACTCAAAATCTTTGTCTGCGATTCCTACATAAATCACTTCGCCCGACAATTGAGCAATGTCCTTTAAAGGGGCTGTGATGGCACCCTCAATGGCTTCGGTGACTTTTAAGACAGCTTCGCCGGCTTTGAACTCCACCGACGCGAATTGAATGTTGTGGTTCATATTGTCGATACTAGATGCTACCGAAATCGCATTATCAGATGTTCCTGGAGCACCTACGATATAAGGCTCATCACCAGAGTTGCCGCCAGAGGCCACAACCACAGTTCCACCACGCACAAGGTTTTTAATCGCATGGTTGTACATAATGTGGGGATTGCCGTAACCGCTGCCCAAAGAAAGATTCACAACATCCAGCTGATCTTGAGCGCTGAGCTCGCCTGAAGGACTTGCGGCATATTCAAGAGCTGCAATGACAACTTCGTCGCTGGTCGAACCATCCGCACCGAAAACCTTGATCGCATAAAGGTCCGCTTCTGGAGCAACGCCGCTATAGGTATTTTGACCATCGCCAATGCCGGCAACGGTGCCTGCCACATGAGTCCCGTGTTCAGCCTCATCAAGAGGATTGGCATCTGGAATAGGAATATGGCGAGAAGAATCGGCAGAGCTCGCATCGAACTTTGTGCCGACAAGGTCAATCCCGCCGACGACTTTTTTGTTCGGGAAGGCGGCATTTGGAATATCGGGGTTGATGTTTTTGTAAGCTTCACCAGTGCCTTCGCCTAAAAACATCTTGTGAGTGTAATCTATGCCGGTGTCAATCACGCCGACCTTCATGCCCTGGCCACGGATATTTTGGGCATAGGCAGCTTCTGAACCGATAAACTTCACAGATGTATTCTCACCGATGAGTCCGGATTTCTTTTCAGCGGCCGCTAATTTAGGGCGGGCAAAGCGTGATGCTTTTTCCGACATTGTCACGTTTGGTAAACCCTTAACTTTTTCTACCAAGTCCGCAGGAACCCAAACAGCCAAGCCGTTGAGGACGAACTTATATCGAATCAAAACACGAATGTTCGGGGAAATATTTTTAAGCGCTTGGATGGTGGCTTCTTGTTCTTCCTGAATGGCGGCCGCAAGATCTTCATCGACAACAAGCTTTCCGTTTTCCCGCTTCGATGTCTCCATCAAAGCCGGGGCTTGAAGTTTGAGGATAGAAACCACCGGATTTTCAACCAAAGGGCGATTGCTGTATAGGCCATCGATGAATGTTGGATTTTTGAGCTGTCCAGGGCTGACATCGTTCGAGCAACCAGCAAAAGCGAGTGTCACAAGAAGAGAGAGAGCAAGAGAGCTTGCTTGAGAAGTCGTGTTGAGTCCAAACATAGTAGGTTCCCCTTCAGTTCCGTGGTGATTCCGATTCGCTGTCTCTATCGGTGTCGATCTGCCACTGAGTTTTCAAATCATGAGGTGGTTTAAGCGCCCCCGCGCTCTTATTCCAAAAGCCGTGCCCAAAAAAACAGAGCCATTTTGGAACTAGTCTCGAAGAGTTTTTAATAGAGTTTTAGCTAGAATCAAAGAGAAAAGCATTTCGCCTGTAAATAATTGTTTTTAGGAGATTCCTGCGCTTTGAAGGCAGGGGATTTCAGGGGGCCAAAGGTTCTATATTGAAGCTGACTTGAAAAAGATTCAGTGCCATTGAAAACCGCCGGAACCTTTTTCAGTCTTCTTGTTTAGCCCTTTGTGGCTGTTTAGTTGCCTTCAAAATCGGCGCGGGCATTGTCGTCCACTTCGGAATAGCGAAGATCCGGACTGATGAAAGCACTTTCTTTGATGTGACCAGAGGGACAGTTTTGAAGGACGTCTTCTTTTCGTTTGCTTTCAAACTCTTCAGAGTCAAATTCACAGCTGTCAGTGGCCCAAGCAAGGCGACTGTAGGTGATATGAAATGCGGCCAGGTTGCCAGAGGCATCGTAAAGTGCTGAGATTTCATCGAGGTGCAGGGCATCGTCACTTTCTTGGAAGTCACCTTCTAAAACCGTGTCATACCAAATGATCGCATTTTGATCGGCCCAGTGGTGAAGCTTCTGCAGAGTTTTCTTGTCTAAGTCATGCGGAGTGAGCTGAACTTCTTCATACTGGTCGGCGTTGTGCGCATAGTTCCAGGCGAATTCAAAAAAACTATTCCGGTCTGGATAGCGTACATCCGAGCTGGCTTGAGCGTTGAAGGTTCCTAGTGTGAGGGCGGCAATGAGGCAACTCAATATTTTCATAAATTCTCCGGTGTGTGAGAGGAGATATAGGCCAAATGCAGGCCGCGAGGTAGTGCATGCTAAGTATTTTGCTATGTATTTTCTGTATGATTATCTGGGGC
>JBBKWD010000212.1:0-3028 GCA_037968775.1 Bdellovibrio sp. | reverse complement strand
CTCCCTCACCATCTCCCTCACCTTCTCCCTCACCATCTCCCTCACCATCTCCCTCACCTTCTCCGGTGGCAACGGCAACTCCGGTCCCGTCACCCACACCGACTCCAAAGCCAACTCCTGAAGTTGGCAAGCCAGTGGAGCTCATCGTGGAGGCACTAGACAATGTGGAGGTTGAATATTCATCACCCACTGGAAAAGCTCAAAAAATTAGACTCTCAGCTGAGCAGTTTCATACTTTTAAAAGTAAAAGTGGCTTAAAGATTCAGTTTTCAAACGGCGGCGCCGTGAATTTAATTCTGAATGGCAGAGACATTGGTATTCCGGGAGACCTTGGAAAACCAATTAAGTTGAGCTACTAACCTTGAATCAGCTCAAAAAGATTTGGGCACTAAGCCTTCTTGCTAAATTGTTATTGTCCGCACTTATTCCTTTAAGCGCCGACGAGGCCTACTATTGGGTTTGGTCACACAAACTTCAACTTAGTTATTTTGATCACCCTCCTATGGTTGCTTGGATGTTCTATCTAGGACATTTTCTAGAGCCTTTGGGCCATGCTGTTCGTTGGCCTGCGGTTATCTTAGGTCATTGCATGATTCTTATCGGAATAGATCTGCTTAAGGGTTTTGTTCCTCTAGAGAAAATTAAAATTTGGGTCTGGTTGGTACTTTTCTCACCGATTCTAGGCTTTGGCTCCTTAATTGTAACACCGGATCTGCCAGTAATTTTTTTTTGGATGCTCTCTGTTTGGTTTTTCATTCGCGCCTTGGCCTCAAAAAAATCTGCGGATTACCTTGGTCTCGGTGCCGCCCTTGGATTGGGCTTTTGTGCCAAGTACCACATCGTTCTATTTGTTCCTGCTTTGCTTTTGTATTTATTCGTTGAAAAGAAATGGCAAAATATTGCCTGGAAACGCGTTCCGCTCACTCTTCTTGCCGGACTTACTTTTTGTTTGCCCGTTTTGTTGTGGAACTATCAGAATGATTTCGCGTCTTTCACGTTTCAACTGAAACATGGATTAGAGCGCGAAGCCTACAACCCCGAGTGGACTTTCTCGTATGTTCTCGCACAGATTTTTATACTCTTTCCTCTTGTATTTTGGGCTTCCCTTCGCACACGAATAAAGCCTGCCTTGCGCTGGGCCCTCTATTTTAGTTGGTTCCCCTTGGCATTCTTCTTTCTGACATCTTTCCGGGCTCTTGTAGAAGCGAATTGGCCGATCATTGCCTATCCCACATTTATAATGCTCGTACTCGGCCATCCAAAGATGCGTAGCTGGATGAAGTACTATATTGGCTTTTTTGCACTTTTGTTTACATTCGTTCTCTCTGCTGTCTTCATTCCCTCACTCAGACAGTTGAATGAGAAAGTTTCTGAGCCCTTTGAGTTTCAACAACTCAGCATATTGACTAAAGAATACTATCCGCTTTACGCAAGCAGCTATCAGATGGCGTCATCACTTTGGTATTTTAGCAAGATGCCCGTCTTTAAACTCAAAGATATCAGTCGCTACGACTTTTTTGACACTTTTCCGGAGGCAAAACCGTCATCCAGCCCATTTTATTTGATTAAACGCGAGGCCAACGGTTTACCTTCTTGGATTTCTCAAGAACAATGGTCGGGAAAGGTTCTGCGCCACATAGATCCAGACTATGTTTTGATTGAATTTACAAAACCATGAAAGCTCACGTTACATTTTCATTTCTTTTGGTCGGATATTTTATCTATGGATTTTATATCAATCAATACGAGACCAGCACGGTGCCTCGCCAAATAAACACGCGACACGCTGAAAACTATTACGACTATAAAGGCTCTCTCAATGTGCACACGGATCTGTCTCATGGATCCGCTCCAGCAAGCTTTGTTATCACTTCTGCAAAATTGGCGAATCTTGATTTCATGATGTTCACCGACGTTAATATTTTTGACATTCCAACGACGTTTGAGTCCTATCACGGGAATTTACTGGTTTTGAATGGCAGCAAAGTTAGCTATCTTGACTCCCGACTTATTTACTATTCTATTAATCAAGATTCAATTGGATCTAACTTAGGGGACTCACAGGTAAAACTTGCAGATCTTCTTTCCCAACAAACTGGCGCGAGCAAAGACACGCTTACTATTTTGGCACATCCTTATAAGGCTGGCTATTCATGGGCTGGCGATATTCCTTCTGGTTTAGACGGTTTTGAAATTTTGAATCTTAAAAGTTTAGCAAATCGCGCCTGGGGAGAGTCGAAGCTTTCGACAATTTGGAGTTTGCTCATTTATCCCTTCAATCCACGCCTTGCATTCTTGCGACTCTACTCAGAACCCACAGAAGAGTTTGCGCTTTTAGATCAGCTGGGCCAACACCGACGTATCGTTGCCTTTGCAGGCACAGAAGCCTCTGCGCGCGCCATACCCCTGGCTAATTATTTGATTCGTTTTCCGTCCTATAAAAGATCTTTTGAATTTATGAGCACTCACGTGATGCTCTCTTCAGAGCTAACAGGAAGTTTTTCCAATGATCGCGCGAAAATATTCAACGCACTCAAGAATGGTCAATTCTACGTAGCCATGGATATGCTGGGCGACCCCAAGGGGTTTGTTTCGACACTTGATAGCGGAGATAAATCGTATCTCATGGGATCCGAAGTTAAGTACAAGAAGGACATGGTCCTAAAAGTCAGCCTTCCGGCTGTGCCAAGGGATGAATATGAAATCGTCATCTATAGAGATGGTGTTATGATAGACCGCCTTTCGGAGCCCAACATCAGCTATCCGATCAAGGAACCCGGCGTTTATCGTGTTCAAGTAAAGGTTATTCCGATGCTGCCTTTACCTGATGCCAAAAAATGGATTTCTTGGATCTATACCAATCCGTATTTTATCAGATAGCTCCATTAATAAATTTATTTTTTTAGAACCAACCCGGCTTTCGCGTGAATTTGGCAAGCAAGGCGTTCGTTAACCTCAAAGCCACGGTCGCGAGCAAGTTCGGCCTCAACTTCATTTCGTGGCTCGAGTGTTTCGGCCCCTTCAAGGA
>JBBKWD010000211.1:0-6008 GCA_037968775.1 Bdellovibrio sp. | reverse complement strand
GTACAAGGTCATCGATAAAGTCAGGCATCTCATTCACGAACTCGCGAAAATCTGAAGTGCCACAACTTTTATCTGCGCGAATAAGGCACTGGGAGTTTTCATTGATTTTTGTGAACTTCTTTTGAAGTTCTGACTTTGTTTCCTTTAGCTGCTGTGTAATCGCCATTCTGAGATCTGTCTTTTGAAGCTTTGCGAATTCCCGCCCCGTGATCCAGGGATGACTTTGTTGTTCTAAGAGAATCAAGTTTTTCAAAATCTTCACGTCTTGCTCTAGCTTTGCGCCTTCCGCTGAAGTTCGACGTTTGCGCAGCCCCATTGCTAGCAGCTCTTGTGTTTTCGCCTTTATCGACGCCTCACTTTGAGCAATATTATCTAAGGCTTTTTTTGTCGTTTCTTGCAACTCATCCAGTCGATTCTGAGTTTGACAACTGTCCTTTAGTTGTTCGCATCGTGAAATCACGCTGGCAAACGGCGACTGAAGACAATCAAACTTTGGATCACGCAAATAGTTTTTTTCAGTTCCTAATATATTTTCAATTTCCGCAATTTCATTCAAAGTTGCTGTCTGCCCTGCCTCAAGTCGTCCCAGGTTATAGTACTGAAGGGCAGATTGTCGCTTACGAGTGCCTTCGGTCGCCCCCTCGGAGCATCGCCGAATCTGACTTTGAACGGCACTGCCCAATTGTGGATAGACTTCTTGGCTATAAAATTGATTTAGATCTTCAGAGGTTGCAAACTCCTTGTCACGGATCAAACTTTCACAGGTATTATACTGAGCAGGCAGAATACCTAAGTGTTTTTTTTGATCGCTCTGGTGTAGCTCGCGTAAAAAGACATTGCAGAGTGACTGGTCCTTACATGCAGGACGCAAACTCGAATGATTTAAAATATTGAGTGCCCGCAACGATTCGTGCAGAATTTCATCCGCAAGAACCGCTCGACTAACGAACACAAATAGGAAAACCAAAATAGCGCGCAAGAGCATGCTTCTATTTCGGCTAATGTCTTGATTCGATGAAGCATTTTGCTTTCAGGTCTCAGATTGAGACGGAAAAGTTTTATGAACCCCCGCAAAGGTGAAGAATCTTTCTCTTCTTTTCTAGATTCATACTACATTTACATAAAGTCAGGATGATAATGAAGAATCACGCTGCCACTTTTAAGAATAGGAATAACTTTCTTAGAGATAGGTACTGATACGGCCGGACACCCCCAACTTACACCTAAACGACCTCGAGGCTCGCCGGTACTGGGGTCCCGCGAGCGAATGAAGTCCTTACCTACATACCAAGCTCCGTGCAGAACTATATCACGATTATAGGCTTGATCATTCGAAGGCTCGAGACCGTACATTCTAAGTGTTTTGCCATAAGATCCCGAATAGGTGTCCCCGGTTAAATAAAAGCCTAACGAAGTTTGCCGGGAATCTTTGGTGTTACTAAATTTGGTGGCATAGTTGCTTTTACCGCTGCCAATACCGTGGGCCACATAATATTTTATGACGTTTCCCGTGACCAAGTTGATTTGAAAAAAACGTCGATCCGTCGAAGGTGCCGAATAATCGATGATCACCACATTTTCCGGAGAGCCCAAAGTGACTGTCGCCGTAGTTGCCGTTCGTTTATTCTCGTGACAAGGTTTAACGCTTTCTGGATTCTGTCCTTCGCAAATATAAAGCTCCTGCTGAAACTGCCGTCCTTGGTTTTCAAAAAGAAACTCTGTCATCCGCTTAAGGGCCCCACCGGGTACACCTTGATCTAGAATTTTTTGTTCTATGGACTGACGCTCACGAGGAGTTTTTGCATGAACTGACGTGACTGCAACGAGACAAAGAAGAATTAAATGGAACTTCTGAAACATCCGGTCTCCCTCTATAATAAGACTCTTGTATAAGTCTTTTGCAGGGAAAATGAAACTGTCAGGATTTTTGACAGGAAATATTCACAATTTTTGGGGTAATGGTGAGTTTCGACATAAAAAAAGCGCTGATTTTTCAATCAACGCTTTTTCAATTCGCTAGAAAGCTGGTTCAGATCCGAGGGACCTGAGTCAGTAATTACTTAGCCATGAATTTGCAATATTTACCGATGAACTTTGCGCTTACGCCAGAGTGTGCAGTGATAGTCTCACCAGCAGCAACTACTGCGCCAACTTTTTGAGTGAAGTTCTTTTCACGCTCTTTACCTGCGCGCATCTCAACGTTGAACACAACTTTTTTGATTTCTTTTGCGCCGCCGTTGTTCGTCATTGTGCAGTGGTATTCACCGTGTGAAAAAGACATTTTTCCGTAGTGGCTCTCAAGAGCTTGTGCAGAAAAAGAAAATACAGTAGCCAAAAGTACGATAACAGTTTTCATAGGACCTCCGTTTGTGAGGCTTCTTGTAGTTTTGGTCCGAATAATGGTCAACGACAAATTGTCGATTGCCTTCTGCATTACACACTCTCAATTAACTTCCAACGGGCCCAAGTGCTCAACCTCAGGCTGCGCCCTTTACTGAAAATCATTAAGTATCCGATTTTACGTATTATTTTAAATGCACACCATAGTTTCCTAAAATTTATAGCAGCTTCGCTCATTGACTTGGCGCATCCAAAAAGTCGCATAAACTCAAACTCGAACTCGAACATTCTTTAGTCACCTCAGTAAATCTTTCTGTAGGCATCGAAATATTATAGCGTAACCAAAGAGAAATTCCCAAAAATCTCAATAATGCAGTAAAAGAGTTTATGAATTTCAGACTCAGCGGCGTTCTTTTTACCCCCCTATTCCTTGCGGCGGCTTGCACAGCCCCCCAACGAGATCATTTGGAACACTCCCAGATTTCCAATTCGCCCCACGTCATCTACGGAGCAGACACACGTGAAGATGTCACGCAACACTCCTGGACACCTCCAGCTGGAGCGACCGCGATGCTTCTTTTTGATCGCAAGCTGACCTCCAAAGCCGGCACGCTAGGTGAATCATTTCCCTTGTGTAAAGACGAACCCTTTCAGGATCAACCGAGACTGGGTTTTTGCAGCGGTGTTTTAGTCGCCGCAAATAAGGTTTTAACAGCAGGACACTGTTTGCCGCGAGAAACTGATTGCGCGCAGACTTCTTTGCTTTTTGGCTTTACGAATGAGCGCACTTTCCACAACATCAAACAATCAGAACTCTATCACTGCAAAAAAATTCTGGCTCAAGAAAACAGCTCGACCGCTGATTTTACTTTAATTGAACTCGATCGCGCCGTAGAAAATATCACTCCGATTGTCCTGGCTGACAAAGCGGAACTCGAGACTTCCACAAACTTCGTCAGCTACTCCCACCCACTGGGGTTACCCCTCAAAAAAGATCAAGCGCGACTTTTGGAAATGAAGCCGCAATTAACTTTCTTTAAAGTCGAAGTCGATACATTCAAAGGTAGCTCGGGTTCACCGCTTTTTAATCAAGATGGAAAGCTCGTGGGAGTTCTCAGCACCGGCAGTGAAGACTATTTGGAGGACGACCAATATCGAATTCAAACCCAAGGCGGCTGTTTGAATTTCAATCGCTGTCAGGAGTCTGAGACCTGCACCGGAGAGCGATACTACAAGACCTACATACTCCAACAACTTCTCTAAAGTTTTTTTGCAGCGATCTCCCTCGCTAAAGTCTCACTTTGAGACGTCGATCCTCACGGACCTGCCTGACAAATCTTGGCAAATTCACCACGATGGATCTTGGGCTTGATTATAAGTCCTTCTCAGATCTCTATTGTAGGCATAATACTTGAAACCTTCTCACTTATAGCGCTTTACAAAACGTTTACTAAGGAGGCTCAGTGCGACATCTAGCGATTCTTGTGATGTTCCTTTTCAGTATGAGCACAGCTTCTGCCATGACCTGTACATCGGTTCGCAATCCGGGAAAAAATATTTCCGAATCGGAATACCTCAAAAATACGACTTTTACGGTCCACAAAGCGGCTTGCCTTCACAAAAACAAAGTTAGCGAAAGCGACATGATGATGTTTCTAAGTCAATTACGCGACTCAGAGCCACTCCCCTGGGCGGTCGTCAACAATGTTAAGTTTTTAAATGAAAGTCCGGCACGTCTTGAAATCTATCACCAACTCACGTCCGTCAAATCTTCAACGGGCCGGTCTTACAAAATAAGAAACGAAAATCTTATTGTAATGGATCCCGATACCGCAATTATATTTCATCCGAACTGTATGGATGTCCTTTGTGCTGTTCAAGAAGTTTTCGGCAAACAAGTCGGCTTGCGCCTAGCTTACCTTTATGGGAAATATCAACTTAATGGGTCCCATCTTCGCTATTCCCTTTCATCGATCTACACAATAGCCGAACTGGACGAAGTTCTTATGGCCTTACAAGACTTGCCACAAGACTTTTTTCCCATCGGGGCCGATATTCAACTCACGCGATTTCTGCGCAACGAGCAGTCAGACCGTGGCATACATCCTTGTATCTTGGCTGATAGTACCATGAGGCTCTTTGACGCCTGGGAAATTGCCTCATCCGATTTTAAAAGAGAAACGCTCATTCACGAAATGGCACATGCTATTGCTCAAAAGTCTTTTTCCGATATCGATCTCAGTGAGGATTGGCTTGCTTTGTCGACCTGGAAACAAGCACCATATACTTCGATCACAAAAAAAACGGGCATCTACAGACAAGAGTTCGTTTCTGACTATGCCATGACACAACCACGAGAAGATTTCGCTGAATCCTTCACCGCCTATGTCTATCAGCCCGCCTTGCTTCGCAATCACAACTTTGGAAAGTACGAGTTTTTGCGCGATCGCATTTTCAAAGGTAAAGAGTTCTCCGACCCAAACAACTGTCCTCGGTAGTGCTTTCTTGCAAAAATCAATTTTAAATCTGTATTGATTTCTCCAAAACCCTAAAATAAGCCTATGTCCAAAATGAGTGATGCCTTAGCCATTTTTTCAACTCGTTTTTCTGATTGTAAAACCACAACCATGGCGGCCTCCGTAGCGTTCTTTACTGCTCTTTCTCTGGCGCCTTTAGTTGTTATATTTTTGGCCTTGTCGCCGCTCATTGGCAGCGCCACAAAGGACTCTTTTATTAGCCAAGTTAGTGACCTCGTCGGCCCCTCTGGCGGCGTGGCGATGGGGATGATTCTAAAAAGTGCTGAGGCTCGTCTGGATCTCGCCTCTTTGTCAGGAGTTGTCGGTGCGGTGATTCTGATCATTTCCGCTAGCACCGTATTTGGTGAAATGCGCTCGGCCTTTAACACCATTTTGGATGCCGGCCCAGAACCAAAAGAAAATACCACGGTATTTCATGCCATCTGGAGCTTTATCGAAAGTCGATTTTTCTATACAGGATTAGCATTGGGATTCATTTTTATTATGATTATTTCATTACTAGCGACCTCAACCATCACTATGCTATTGGACAGCAGCAACAATCCACTTGGTGATTTTGCGGTAGCAGCAAACATTTTAGTCTCCTACATTCTCTATGCCTTAGTCTTCACCTTACTTTTTCACTTTTTACCGAAAAAACATATGACTTGGAAAAAGGCGCTGTATTCATCTCTGTTAACGGCTCTTCTTTTTGTTGTTGGTAAAGAGATTGTGGGACTCTATTTAGGACGCAGCAGTTTAAGTTCCTCCTATGGAGCCGCCGGGTCCCTCATCGTTTTGTTGGCCTGGGTCTACTATTCCGCCTTGATCATTTTCGTCGGTGCACATTTTAGTTATGCCTACCTCCAAGCTACGGGGAAGGAATGAGCCTTTGTGAGGTCTTGCTGGGCTCTTTCTATAATTAGTGGGTTTTATGTGGAAACCCACTGCACGTCTGGCTTCATGCCTCCAGTTCAGCAGAGACAATAGCGCGATTTTCCACCATCCGTGGCAAGCTGTTTCCCCGACATCGTGGCCAATGCCGTTCGGTTAAGGCAGGTGAAAACTAGAGCCGACTGTCTAAGTGAGTTTAAGAATTGATTTTTTTATATGAAATAGAGAGAATAAAAAGGAGCGTGTAGTGAGATACAC
>JBBKWD010000210.1:0-3442 GCA_037968775.1 Bdellovibrio sp. | reverse complement strand
CACTACACGCTCCTTTTTATTCTCTCTATTTCATATAAAAAAATCAATTCTTAAACTCACTTAGACAGTCGGCTCTAGTTTTCACCTGCCTTAACCGAACGGCATTGGCCACGATGGCGTCCAAACAGCCAGCACATGGACGGCGGAAGCATCGCAAAATTGTAACAGCAGATTGAACGAGAAAAGTTGAGAGCCGAATTGGGCACCAAAGCTATAACTTCAAGAAATTTTGATGCTAATATTTCAAAATGGAACAGAAGCCGCCCCTACAGCTACTCTCGGCGCTTGAGCAAGTCTGTCCATCCATGAGAGGCCTGCCTGATGCGCATCGTGCGCATCAGGGGATGACTCTTGGTCTTTCCCTTTTCACGTCTTTTTGGATTTTAAACTTTCATCAATTGAACGTAATTAATCTTTATGCCTTCGCGCAAAAAGATTTTCTCAAAAGCGGTCTCATAATTTTGCTCTTTCATTTCTGAATTGTGCAAGTCTTGAGTTTCAAAAACAATTTTATAAGGCGAGCGTTTTATTTCGTCCATCGCCCACAGAAAATAAACCAAGGAATCCGTTTTGAAATTGATAACGGAGTTCGGCTTTTGCAAACGATGCAAGAGTTCTAAGTTCTCTAAAGAAACAAAACGATTGCGTGGTTTTTTAGGCGAAGTCCACGGATCTGGAAAGTGAATAAACACATTGTCCAACTCACCTTCTTCAAAAATCTCTGTCAAATTGAAGGCGTGAAAGCGCGCAACAGCGGCATTCTTACATCCTGCATTCACCGCACGACGAATTGTTTGAATCAAAGGCTTGTATTTCAGCTCCACGCCGACCAACAAACGGTCCGCTGCTATTTTTGCTTGATGAGCAAAAAAAGTTCCGTTGCCGGTACCCACTTCTAAATCCATTGGCAAATTTTCGTTGGCTTTAAAAATCTCTGTGCGCCATTTACCCTTATTCAAAGGCGCTCGTACTTCATCAAAAGCAATGTGGGAATACTCGCCGTTTAGGGCTAGAGTATAGGCGTTTTGTTTCGGAAGATCCGTGGTCACACTGATTTGGCGTCTAAGAGATGGTGTCGTTTTCATGCGGCTTTTGATTATCGGTCCTGGGCCCGCCGGTCAAGCTTTTCACTGTAAATGGAACTAATGCCTTAAATGGCTTCAAACGAATCGGGCATTCAGAGACATTGCACTCTGAGCAATAGGATTTTTTACAAGGGTCTAAATGAAATGCGATTTCCCCATCAAATACATAATCACCGACCACACACTTTTCAAAGTCATGGGTCTCAATATGCACATGGGCAACATCCCAATACTCAGGCACAACTAAATGGGCATCGACATGGTGAAAACGTCCCGAACGAATCACTCTCAGTTCATGAATATCAATAATACCTGGACGACGGCATTTATCCAACGAAGTCGTTAAGTCCTTCAGGGTGGTTTCATCTATTTCATCTAATAAACCGCCCAAAGATCCTCGGACAATTTTAAATCCTGCATAGGCAAGTTGCAGACCGATCAAGATAGCAACAACAGGATCTATCCAATCAATCTTGGTCCACAACACCAACCCAAGACCCGCCATCACACCGACGGTGGTCAGTACGTCTGACAGCACATGGGTCCCGCTGGCTCTTAATGCCTCTGAATGATGAGTTTTGCCAACATGGCGCAGATAAATTCCCAAAGCCAAGTTCAAAATTGCAGCGCCTGCCATAACTAACAAACCGAGCTCTAGCTGCTTTGTCGGTTCGTGAAAAATCAATGCCTTGACGCTTTCTCCGATAATCATCAGAGAAGCAAAAAAGATCATACCGCCCTCAAAAGCAGCTGAAAAGTACTCGGCTTTTCCGTGACCATAAGGGTGATCATGATCAGCGGGCTGCGAAGCAAAACGTATAACAAACAACGCCACAATAGAGGCCATGACATTGACTGTGCTTTCAAGAGCATCCGACAGCACAGCTGTCGACTCAGTAACCCGATAGGCCCAGAGCTTTAAAGCAAAAATACACAAACTTGCAACCGCTGAAACCCAAGCGGCGCGATTACGAATGCGATCTGATGTAAAATCCGGTGCAGAATAGTTCATATCAGCGTTTTCACCAATGTAGGCGGATTCGTCAATGAATTATCGAGGAGATTTTTGAATTTAATGGTTCTGTGACTTGAGAGTCGGCATTGCAAGACCTTGCCACTGAATTTGTCAGAATTTTTTTCGGATGCCCTACTCGCCCGAAACTTTTTTACGAGCTAAGGCTGCAGGCTTCAGCTCCACCACTTTGCCTTTTTCAGGACGATAATAAGCAACTTGATTGCGCCCGCTGCGCTTCGCCTCATAGAGGGCATGGTCCGCCCGGCGCACGAGCTCGCGCGCCGTAATTCCCTCTCCCGGAACTGTGATGGCAAACCCAAGGGAGGCCGTCAGATCAATAGAGTCATCACCACTGCGGAAGGTCGTTTTCTGAATGGCGTCACGCAGTCGCTCGCAAAACAACATTGTACCGTCGTGATTGGTTTCGGTTAAAACCATCAAAAATTCGTCACCGCCATAGCGCGCCGGTATATCGATATTTCGAGTATTTGCTTTTACAATTTTGCCCACTTCGGAAAGAACATAGCTTCCAAAAAGGTGATCGTGGCCATCATTCACAGTTTTGAAATAATCCATATCCATCATGACCACACAGACATCACGATGAAAGCGACGACCCCGCTCGATCTCGAACTCAAGTTTTTGATAGAGCGAACGCATATTGAACAAACCTGTTAGGTCATCAATATCAACGAGCTCTTTGAGGCGCTCATTAGCATAAATCAACTGTTCGTGAAGATCACGAATACGCAACTGGGAACGAATGCGAGCTAAAAGCTCCAAGGGCACAAAGGGTTTAACGATATAGTCATCCGCACCCGAGTCCAGGGCTTCAATAATGGCTTCGGTGCTGGAGTTTTCAGAGACGAACACACAAGAGACGTGGGACAGACGCTCACGAATAGACTTCAGCACGCGTAAACCCGCCATGGACGGCGCCATCCAATCCAAAATAACAACATGAGGAATCCATGACTCAATCAGCTTGTGAGCTTCTTGTTCCGTCGTGACTCCACGCGTGTCATAGCCTTCCCAGCGCAGAGGCTCCATCAGGATCTCCAAGCTGTCCCGGTCGTCATCAATTACGAGGACGCGGCGGCTAATAGGTTGTTTACTGCTGCTTTCAAAATTCATCTCTATACCATTGTAACGTTTCCTCTACTTCTCGGTTAATTAGTGGATTTATTTAGTCACCAATTCTAATCCTTTGGCGAGTCTAGAAGCTTGCCTCAGACTGATACGGTCAGGATTTAAGATAACTTTGACACTTGGGCCCGCTCGACGCCCCCCAGACCTGCGTCTTGGAAAGTGCCGAATTTCCGCATCTCTCCCCGCATTCTCC
>JBBKWD010000209.1:0-3375 GCA_037968775.1 Bdellovibrio sp. | reverse complement strand
GTATTTGGCACCCTGTCAGTAAATACTTCAGGGTCCATCAAGGCTTACAGATGAGCGTTAATTAGAGGGAAAAATATCTTTATTCTGACGCCACTCAGTAAATGCGTTCTTTGCCAGTGTGATTTGCTTCTGCTTTTTGACGGCTTTATCGCGTTCACGCTGCTCCAGAGGAGGCAACAACGAGAAGTTGATATTCGTCGGTTGAAAGTTTTCGGCGCGAGTCGGATCCGTGATGGCTTCCAATAAAGAACCAAAAGCACTGTGCCGAGGAGGAATCGATAGCGTGCGATCCTGAAGTTTTTGATGCAGAAAATGCGCGACCATCAAGCCCGTGCAAGTCGATTCAAAGTAGCCTTCAACACCCGTGATTTGTCCGGCAAAAAATAACCAAGGGTCGTTCTTTGACGACAAATCTTTATTCAGACGTTTTGGCGTGTTGATAAAAAGATTTCTGTGAATGCTGCCGAGCTTTAAGAACTCTGCGTTCTCAAGACCTGGGATCATTCGGAAAATACGTGTTTGTTCGCCATAGGCCATGCGTGTTTGAAATCCAACCATATTGTAAGCGGTGGCTTCTTTGTTATCTTGGCGCAATTGAACAACAGCCCACGGGTAACGACCCGTGCGAGGATCATCAAGCCCGATAGGTTTCATAGGGCCAAAGCGTAAAGTTTGCGGACCTCGTTCGACCATCACTTCGATCGGCATGCAGCCTTCAAAAAATCCGGTTGTTTCAAAATGCTTGGGTTCGATTTTGCGCGCGTTTGTGACTTCTTCGATGAAGCGATTGTATTCTTCTTTGTTCATCGGGCAGTTGTAGTAGTCGCCAGTGCCTTTGTCATAGCGATCGGCTTTCCACGCAATTTCGGTATTGATCGAGTCGGCATCAATGATCGGAGAGATCGCATCAAAGAAATATAAAAACTCATCGCCGAAATGTTTGCGCATATCTTCAGCTAAACCTTCGTGAGTCAGGGGGCCGGTTGCAATCACGGCAGGGCGTGGAAGATCGTTTAAGGAAGTAATGACTTCGCTGCGAACTTCAATGCGGGGATGTTGACGAACTCTGGCAGTGACGAGTTCAGAAAAAACTTCGCGGTCCATTCCCAAAGCTTGGCCCGCAGGAACTTGGGCTTCAAAAGCAGAAGCCAGAATATGAGAGTTGAGCTGCTGAGCCTCCCATTTCAATAATCCGGGGGCGGAAACCTCACCGAGGCTACCAAAAGAATTAGAGCAAACTAATTCGGCAAATTTTCCGGTTTTATGCGCCGGAGTCATGGTTTTATCGCGCATTTCAAAGAGAACGACTTGATAACCCATGTCAGCTAATTGCAGTGCGCACTCAGAGCCTGCGAGCCCAGCGCCAACAACAGAAATTTTCTTATTTTGCGTGAAATTGGACATCTTTGTGGTATTCCTCATTCAGAGATGGATTATAACAAACCAAAGCCCCGAAAAAAATTTGCGATAGGATCGGAAGTACTACAGAGTCTTTTTGAAAATGGCAAGTCGCCATTGTCAGAGCAATTCATGCGTTGGAAGTTGTGGGCACGTTGGGCAGAGGTCGTCGGCCCCACCATTTCGCAGAATGCAGAGCCCGTCGGCTTTCAGCGTGGTGTTTTGTATGTTTGGGTTCGCAATTCCACTTGGATGCAGCAAATGATCTTTATGCGAGATCATATTAAAAATACGATCAACGAAAAATTTGAAAATAATTTTGTAAAAACTATTAAGTTCACTTTGGATCGGCATGATGTTCCGACTCAGGATCAAACTGATTTTAAACAGATGATCGCTAAGATTGCGCCGGAAGGGCAAGACAACGAGTAGTAGAATAACCGAGAATCGAATTGCTTGCCAAGAGTTCACGCGGTGCCTGTCTAATAGCGAGATAGCCTTTTGGTCGCAGAGTGGATCCAATCCAAGTGATTCTGAACATTCACATAGACTCCTCTAGAGCTGCAGATATCTTGGTCGGGATTCTCCGAATCATTCTTGTAAGACATATTTGAAAAAACTCCGACGACATAGGTCTCGGAATCACGCACTATGATTCCGGGCCCACCTGAATCGCCCTTGCAAGCGCCGCTTCCTTGGGTTTGATCGACTTTAAAATTCGGGCTAAAAGTATCGTATTCAATCACAGAGAGGACTGCTTGATAGAGACCACCAGCGGACTGGGCGCCGGTCACTCGATGTCCATCTCTGCGCCCGAATCCTGCAGCAGTGATAGTCTTAAGATCGAGGTCTTTGTGAGCTAAGGGCAGTTTAAGGACCTCAATATCTTCCGACAGTGAAAAGTCAGTAACGAGTAGAGCCAGATCATAATCAAGATAGTCATATCCACCTTCGTTCACTCCACTAGTATAGAGCGGGTGAATCAGGCTTTGAATAATTGGAATACGCATTCTCTTTCCGTCAGCAGCCGGAATTTCCACGAAGACCTGATTGGCATCGGTGTGAACACAATGAGCGGCTGTGATAAGCAAGCGTCGACCGATAGCGCTGGTGGTGCAGGACAAGGTGTAGGTCTCAGTTCCTTCGCCAGGTGTCCCAAACTGATTTTTCAACAAAAGGACTTGATGGGCGAGGCGGTGTGTCTTTAAAACTTTTTCGCCGCCCACGATATGACCATCAGCGGCAGCCCTATCGATAGAGCCGTTATCAGGAGTCCGTGTACAGCCTATAAGGCCCAAAAATAAAATGGCGGAGAAGAGAATTTTTAACATGAAATTTGGGTATGCCAGAAATGTGCCCAGTGATGTGGTTTTGGGGGCATTTGAGAGTGCCGTCGTGTCTCTGAGATGGCAAGGGCGCCAATTTGCGGATCGGGGCCAGCGGGGTCTCGGGTTTTAGCGTGGGTAGGTTGCGTGCCAATTCAACTGCTCTTGGCTGATCACGTGATCATCCCTGTGGTCTCTCTGATACGCATCGTGCCCGTCGGACCAAGGGATTCACTTAAACTCGAAAACTGACTCAAGAAGGCCGACCTGCCTAGAGAAACCGTGCTGGGAATCAACCCTTGCCCAAACTGGCCGAAATTTTTCAAGGCCCAGGGGGCTTATTAAAAGTTTCTGCCTGCTAGGTGCCACCTAACTATACGACGGGCGCTTCAAATCGGGATCGACCTAAAGCGCCCTTCAACGAAGGCTCGAGACCTGTGGTAATCAACTTCGAGTACTACGTTTTGAGTGACTCTCTTAGGCGACTAACATCAAAGGGCTTCGGGATAAAGTCTTTCGCTCCCATTTTCATCGCTTTGTCCTGATAGTCCTTGCGGTCATATCCACTTACAATGACGACATCGATCGTTGGATACGAAGCTCTAAGGGTTTCCAAGACCTCAAATCCATTCATTCCGGGCATATTTATGTC
>JBBKWD010000208.1:0-16154 GCA_037968775.1 Bdellovibrio sp. | reverse complement strand
GAGACACATGGACACCCGGGCTCTATTCAAATACAGCAGCCTGGCACAGAACCTACCCACCAATTAAACCCGAGAGGCCCCAGAAAGCCTTGCCACTTTTTGAGCAGCCCTGTGATTCTTACAAGAAAAATCCGCCCACCTCTGTTTTATCGGGTTTGAGGTCATTATATCGAGGGCACGGTTTATGTAGTATTTCCCAACGAACCTTTAGCTGGGAATATGAAAATGAAAAGCAAATACGCCAAAAATATCGTATCTAAGATGATAGCTCTGACTTTTGTAGGCAGCTTGGCGCCTTCGATAGTTTTTGCAAATACTGACACCGATGCTCTTTATGATTCGCGGGCAGAACTAGAGTCCGCTCAAGCTAATTTTGAGGAAGCACAGATTGGTTATGAATCCAGTATTGAAGAGTTGCAATTGGCAAAGAACAATCACGCTGAAGTTGCTGAAAAGAATGTTAAATCAGCAGCACGCATTCGTAAGGAGATCGCAAATCTTCAAAGTGAGCAAAAGGCTAATATTAAACTAGCGACAAAGCTTTCTGGCAAAGTTGTGATCCTTAATAAGCAGATTCAAAAAAATGAAGCTGATGAAAAAAGAGCGCAAAGCCGAGCAGCGGTTGCTGCAGATAAGCTTGTCGATGCCAGGACCGCATTTAATAGAAGTCTTGAGCGAAAAAATAGCAGCGTTCAGTCTTTGATCGAAGTAAAGGCGAGACTTTCACAGACAAACCAAGATCTGAAGAGTAAATATAAAGACGTCGCATCTGCAAAAAAAGCAGAGAAGCACAGTGCGATTTCTTTAAAGAATGCCCAAGCCCAATACAAAAAAGTACAGGCACAGGCTGCTAAAGAGATGAAGAGTCTGAATAAACAGCTGAAACAAGCGCAATCTCGTATGGCTAAGAACGAAAAAAGAACGGAAGCTTTCAGAAATAAAAAGCAAAGATTGGAAGCGTCATTGCGTGAAAAGCGTCAGCGCTTAAGCGAATCTAAAGGCCGCGAAAAGAAAATCTTGGCACGCGTTGGGTCAAACTAGCTGTCAGAATGTGATCTAAAAAATTCCTAAAGCAACGGAGAAGGAAGGTGTAGCACCTTCCTTCTTCGTTTGAGTCTCCTCTGACGATAGCTCCGACCAAATGTCTGAATAAACTTTAGGTTGCGTGTCATTCTACCAAAGTCATATTTTAAGAGTTTCGTTTGTCTCTTTCATTTTCAATTTGAGGCTACAAACTTTCAATGCTTGATATTGCCTCGCCCACGGGCTATCTAATCACAACATTCTTTGGGAGGTTCTATGCTTTCGTTCTTATTTGCTGCATCTATGGCTCAGGCCGCAGGTCTTCAACTTCACTGCACAATCACCGAAGGTGGATCGCAAAAAAAAGTTACGTCGTTGCAGTATGTGTCCACGGATGATCCACATGCGTCGATTCAACAATTTGAAACGGCGTACACCTCTGGATTTATATCTCTTCAAAAAGGCTACTCATTGATTAACTTTCAAGTAAAGAACTCCGGACAAGTTTTGAGCTTTTACGGAGATGCTCTTCATGGACGGACAATGGGTGGTACATTCTATGTTGATGGTCAATTGAAAGACTATGTGCAAACGGAATGTGCGGTTCAGTTTTAGATTTTGGGTATGGGTACTAGCTGTATTCACTTTTTATGAAGATTTTCAGTTTTCATATATTCAACTAGATCGTGAATGCGGCTTGTGACAATGGCATCAAGTCCTAATGAAATTGCCTGCGAAAAGTCCTCCGTCGTTTCCAAAGTCCATCCCGCTAAGTACTGGTCTGGGTGCTGTTGCTGCATATCTTGCAAGGACTCGCAGTTGGCATCGGACAGCTTAAATGCCAGGCCATTGTTGTTAAGAAAAACACTTGGATTGTTCAGAGCCGCCCGGGGATTGCCCAGTATTTTTAAAAATTTCATATGTGACAGAATTTTATAGCGTGGATCTGCAGTTTCGAGCTGATGGGCCATGCGCCAGAGCTTATCTTGTGCGGCATAGTCATTCACATAGACGATAATCTTTTTAAAACAATTAAAAGTATTGCCGGGATCTTTGCCATTTTGGCAGGCTCCCAGGGGATCCAATTTTAAAAGTTCATCAGCAAATGCTGCCATCTGATTTTCCTTTATCTCCGACTTCACATCGAGGACTAAGCCTACAGAGGTGTCTCGGGTTAACCTTAAAAGATCTTGAAAACTCATAAAGGACTTACTGCGACCCGAGACATTTTTATAAGAGCAGTGTTGCCGTAAAAAGGCCCAAGAGCTTTTTGTGATTTCCACGACACCCGTATCACATTCAGTGACTCGCCCAGTGACGTGATCGTGGTGAACCATCAGGACTCCGTCCTGGGTCGAGCGGATGTCCGTTTCGATATAGTCAGCACCACTGTGGGCGGCACTGACAAAGGCATCGTAAGTATTTTCAACGAATGATTGTTCGTCACCACGATGGGCGATCAGCGCCGGAATTTTTGACTTTTGAGAAGTGATTGGACAGTTGCGATGACTCTGATCGGCAATCACTGCCGTCGTCATTTTAAACGGGGGAGCCTCCGACGACATGGAGTGAACCTGCAGAGTTTTAGGAGAATAGGAAATAAGAAGTCCCAAGAAAAAAGAAGTTATTAAGAGGATATAAGCAGTGGGTCTTCGTGGTGGCAAAACAAGTCTCCTGTGACTGATGTTCCCTCAAGTAGGCAGTCTATACAGATATCGGCCTAAGGCAGAGGCGACTCAAGGGGGATGCTGTCATATTTTGAGAATAGAGGACTCTAACTCCTGTTATGATGACGGAGTTAGAGAAGGCACTCCGAAGGGGAGTGCTTTGAATCTTACATCGTTTTGAATCTTACATCGTATAGAAGAACTCTTCTTTCACGATTTTTCCGTCTTTAACCGTATAGAGTCCGACTTCTTCCATTTTCATACGACGATTGGTTTTTATTTCGGTCGCGTCGAATTTGAAATGGACCGCGAATCTATCACCTAAGGGGAAAGGGCCTTGAATGTCCATGGAATGAACATCCATTTCTTCGCTCCATTGTTGATTTTTTCTGCGGATGGCTTCGATCCCTTGCACTTTGTCTGTGCCTTCTGACGAAGGCATAGACTCGAGGCTGACGATTTCCTTAGCATAAAGTTCGTCAATGGCTTTGAGGTTTTCATTCTGCTTGCAATAGTCGACTAGCTTTTTACCGATCTCAACGGTTTCTCTATTCGTGTCCATACTGACCTCCCGACTCTATGATGCGCCCGCAATTCCGAAAATTAAATATGTATGCGGACACTGGTCTGAAGGTGAGGTCTTTTAGGGAACTCGCTTATAAATAACATCGTAGCCAATCAAACCCGTGCCGCGCAGTCGGTGTTCTAATACTTCACTGTCGATTTTTAGGGTTGGATTTTCAATGGGTCCTCGGACGCGGACGAACGCGCGGCTATACCAGTAGTGCGTTATTGATAAACTATCGTCGGCATTTAATGTTAAAGCTGTGATCCCGATGTTTTCACGATAGTTTCCTTCGAAAGTTTCATCTATCGAAAAACGATGACGAAGATCAGGTTTATGATTCATCGTGCGTACATGGTCGCCTGTAATTTTGATCTGAACTTTACCGTCTTTAGGAATCACCTGTAGACTTTCAACGCATATTGTTTCGTACAAACTGATATAAGAGGGAATTGTGAACGGGATGCTGTTTTCTTTTATCGCAGCCACGAAACACTCCGCTGCAAAACTGGGGATTGAAAAGCAGATCGAAAAAATGACCATAAAAAAAGATTTTGTCAGTCGAGTCACTTAGGGCCTCCGAAAAAGTGTTCGTTGTACACCCCGAAAGTATCCATATCACTTCGGAGCGAAGTCAAATTATTAGGAGACATTCAAAAAGATACTGTGGCGAAATTTGAAAGCGAGTGTTGTGTCGCGAGGAGATGTGTTTTTAAGGCACTCCTTCGGTACGCTGCATCCTTGTTTGGCGTGCTTTTGCCGAACAAAAAAGTACAAATTTATGGGGGAAGTGTTTCAGAAATATCTTTTGAAACAGTGGGGGACGCAGTAACGTCAATGCGGGCAGCTGCGTGGAGACCATATGACCAGCCGGAAGTTTTGTGCGTCAAATCCCAAATATTAAATATGTACGCAGACACTGGTAGGTTGGACTAGATCCTATTGTGTCATTAGAGATGGCGATATGTTTTTTTATAACAAAATTAAAGTTCGAATTCCTGTATTTTAATTCAAAAAGAATAATTTCTGGATATTTCTGAAACACAGGAGCCATCCTATTGGTCCATTCTTCGGGGATGTATGGCGCTGGAGACTTGTTCATGCATCCCCTTTTTTTAGAAGAAGCAGGCAGAGCGAAGAGAGGTGTCTGTCTAGCTTCCGCGAAAAAAAAAGAGCCAAATAAGTATCACGAGAATTCCCGGCACTCCCAATAAATAGAGTAATATCGGAACTCCCACTTTGCCATGAATATTCTCGACCATGCTTTGGATTGATTTCATTGGTTTAGCCTTTGTGTTTTTTGCTATGGATTTTACAGCTTAGGCCATCTATGGAGTCGCTACGCTATATACGATGAGCCATATTCGTGACTCTTTTATAATATCAAGTCGGTGAAGATCCATTGAAAAAATTTACTGGTGTAGTCTTACAGAAAATCAGCTTATCTGAATGTGTTTTTGCACATAGACGGCGATTCAAAGAGCTCGTTGGTTGCAGGAGATGCTCATTTGTCATTTGGAAGATGTTCCAAAACATCTTGGCATGTACTTGTTTGTTCGATGAAGTAACCACCATGGAGGAAATATGAAAATCTTAGTCGCAGTTATATCAATAGTTCTGTTTATGAATAATAGCTATGCAGCCGAAAGTTATTCGCAAAGCAAGGGGAATTCTTCAGATAGTCAGGGTATGACTCAACGAGATACTGATATATCGCGGGCGATTCGAGAGCGAATTATGGCGGACTCATCACTCTCAATCAATGCTCAAAATATCAAAATATTCAGTCAAGATGGAAAAGTAACATTAAGGGGCGACGTGGCTTCAGCAGCTGAGCGTAGTAAAGTTGAAGGCATCGCAAAGAGCGTCGCGGGTAAAATGTCTGTCATTAATAGCACTATAATCACTAAATAGGAGGAAAAATGGAAAAAGGAAATGATTCAGTCTTTGGTATTTTTAAAGAAAGAACTCAGCTTGAGAGATGCGTTGAGCAATTAAAAAATGAAAAATTTCGAAACAGCGATATTTCAGTATTGATGTCGCAAAAATCGGAGACAAAAGATTTTGCACACGAAAAAGGTACTAAGGCGCCAGAAGGCGCATCCATCGGCGCGGGGACAGGAGCGGTCATCGGAGGCACATTAGGATGGCTGGTCGGTGCTGGGGTGATCGCGACGCTTCCTTTGCTTGGGCCTTTGGTAGCTGCCGGTCCTATCATGAGTGCTTTGGCTGGCCTCGGTGTGGGTGGAGCTGTTGGAGGTATTGGCGGTGCTTTAGTTGGAATTGGAATTCCAGAATACGAAGCAAAACGATATGAAGGTTATGTAAGAAATGGCGGTATTCTGATCTCCATCCATGTCGATGACAGAGAGTGGGGAAAGCGGGCGGAAAGAATTTTGAAAGAAGCTGGCGCTCAAGATATTTCAAAAACGAGTGAGGCCTCCGGTCAGAGAAAAAATGCTCCAGACGATTTTCATGCATATCCTTAGGTTGCAAATTGGTTTTTTACTCCCTGAGGTGAAAAATTTCAGGGAGGCTTTTTTGAAAAGAATAAGATGTCCAGCGACTCTTTGTACGAAGTTTTTTGTAGTTTAAAATTGACACTTCCTGTTCGTGTTGAGCAGGAACGAATAGGTTTTTTGGGGAAAAGGAACTTTTATGCTGTTTTCTAGATATTCTAAAATTATGGGATCTATCGCCATGTCGGCGATTCTGACGAATGCACCATCGCTTGCAATGGCGGAGTCTGGGATGATTGCCACGCATACAGCGGTGGAGGAGTTGAATGAACCCCAGACGTTGCAAAGGGTTCAAGACTTTTTAAGTCGAGCAGATGTTCAGCAGCTGTTGATTGAGCGAGGACTAACCTCCGACGAGGCCACGAAGCGTATTGCGAGCTTGTCGGAGATGGAGCTGCGACAATTGTCAGGACAAATAGAGCAAGCGCGGGCCGGTGGTGATGCTCTAGTAACGATATTAATTATTGTTCTGATTGTTTTCTTGGTTACTCGTATCTAGGGCCCCGTCATGAGATTCTTATTGAGCGGGATCCCTTTTTTGTTCTTAGTGGCTTGTGCAAGCGGGACGCCTCAAGCAGACTCTCTGCTTTCTCGGGTTTACACTAATCAGGCCTCTCACTTAATTGAGGGAGTTCCTTTTATTGAGCAGAAAGTCGGATATTGTGGCCCCGCGACCCTTACGATGGCCTTACAGTCGGCAGGCCGTAGCGTCACGGTAGATGAGGTGGCGGCGCAGGTGTACACGCCGGGTATGAAGGGAAGTCTTCAGGCCGATATGATCAGTGCGAGTCGCCGTCAAGGAATGATGGCCATTCCAATTGAAGGGTTTGAGGCTCTGCTCGAGGAAGTCAAAGCTGGTCATCCTGTGATTGTGTTCGAGAATCTCTCAGTAAGTTGGCTGCCTCAATGGCACTATGCGATAGTCTTTGGCTATGATCTTCGAAGTCAAATAGTAACAATGCATTCAGGGCCAGAAGCTTTTAAGCAATGGGATATAAGGAAGTTTGAAAGATCTTGGAAGCTTGGAGGGTACTGGGGCCTCGTGGTTTTTAATCCTCAACAAACATCAGCGAGCGCAAATGAACTTATGCACCTTTCATCAGCGTCTGCCCTTGAGCTATTGGGAAACCTTGAGACCGCAAATACAGCTTATCAACAGATTTTACAGCGTTGGCCAAAAAGCCTAGGGGCCCGCATCGGCTTAGCCAATATCGCTTATTCAAGAAGGGAATATCTAAGAGCGGTGGGTTTTTTATATCAGGCCGCTGTTGATCATCCTGAGTCCGCGATCGTTTGGCATAACTTAGCTTTCGCAGAGGCGGCTGTTGGAAATGTAGCTGGGGCTCGTCGGAATGCAGTTGAAGCTCTTAGACGAGTGAAAAACGATTCGCGGCCTATTTATGCCAATCGACTAAAGGAATGGATTTATCCCAAGTAAGCTGAGACTGAACTTCTGGGCAAATGAAGTCTTTAGGATTTGTTTTCTATCACAAAGTAACAATAAATGATGAATCGATTTCTGGTTGTCTGCAAAATCAGAGTTTGGAGGCACTATATGGGTATCGGAACAATTCTTTTGATTCTGTTAGTTTTAATTTTATTGGGAGTCATTCCTGCCTGGCCACATAGTCGGGAATGGGGTTATGGACCGACGGGCATCGTGGGGGTTATCGTCGTCGTACTTTTGGTCTTAGTCCTCATGGGGCGATTATAAGATCCTGGGAGGAGTAAGAAGTAACTGCCGAGAGAATTCGGTTTAGGGCCCTTGTTGAAAAGACAGGGCTCTATTTGGGAATACCAAGTTATTTCAAATTATCCCGCGGATCCCAGTTGGTCTTCGCACGCCAGATATAAAGCTCTTCGACTTTCGTTCTGGCCCACGGGGTTTTTCGTAAGAACGTAAGACTAGATTTGATACTGGGCTTTTCCATAAAACATCTAAGAGGAATTTTTTTAGCCAAATTCTCCCAGCCGTAGTTTTCAACTAAGGCCGTGAGTATATTTTCAAGGGTGACACCTTCGAGTGGGTTTTTATTGGTCATGGTGCCTCTTTATAATTCGCAATTCAGTTGTCAGAATCGTGAGTGCCAATGGCAGGAGTATTCTATAGTTGTACTTCAAAGCCTTTTAAGATGCCAATCTAAATATTACGACGAGAGGGTACTAATACGCGGATAATTTGAGGTCGTCATCTTTGAGATATTTCCTTTGAGATTCAGAGCGTGAAGCTGTCCAAAGACAAAGCGTATGCAATTACACTTTTCGATTGGGTATGGGACAGTGGCCTCTTGGAGGCAGTATGGATCGCGAACTCAACATCGGTGTGGTCGTTGCTGTGCGCGGCAGTGTTGTCGACGTCCGTTTTGATAAAAATCTGCCGCCCATATTTTCAGTGTTGCGCACAGGTTCCGAAAAACAAATTGTCATTGAAGTGCTGGCCCAAAGTGATGAGCATCATGTTCGGGGAATTGCCCTTACTCCCACTCAAGGTTTGGCGCGAGGGATGAGTGTAGAGGACTCCGGAGGCGAACTAAAAGCCCCCGTAGGGCGCGCCATTCTTTCACGGATGTTCGATGTCTTTGGCAATACAATTGACCGCGGAGAGCCCTTAACCGAAGTGCAATGGCGGCCCGTGCACCAAGCGCCTCCGTCTTTGCAGCGAAGATCGACGCAATCAAAAGTTTTTGAAACAGGAATTAAAGTGATCGACGTTTTACTGCCGCTGGAGCGCGGAGGCAAGGCCGGGCTATTCGGCGGCGCCGGAGTGGGCAAGACCGTTTTACTGACAGAAATGATTCACAATGAAGTCGGCCGTCAAAAAGGCGTCAGTATATTTTGTGGAATCGGAGAGCGTTGTCGTGAGGGCAAAGATCTTTATATTGAAATGAAAGAAGCCGGCGTCTTGCAAAAAATGGTGATGGTCTTTGGTCAGATGAATGAACCCCCGGGGGCGCGCTTTCGAGTGGGCCACGTGGCTTTAACGATGGCGGAATACTTTCGGGATGATGAGCATCAGGACGTCCTTCTTTTAATCGATAATATTTTTAGGTTTATTCAGGCCGGTTCAGAAGTTTCGGGCTTAATGGGGCAAATGCCTTCTCGGCTGGGATATCAGCCCACGATGGGGACCGAGCTTTCAGAATTAGAAGAAAGAATTGCGGATACAGAAAACGGAGCGATCACCTCTATTCAGGCGGTCTATGTGCCAGCGGATGATTTTACAGATCCAGCGGCCGTCCATACATTTTCACATCTCTCGGCCTCTATCGTCCTTTCGCGCAAGCGAGCCAGCGAGGGACTTTACCCGGCCATTGATCCTTTGTTATCAAGTTCAAAAATGGCCAACCCAGGGATTGTTGGAGAGCGCCACTATGCTTTAGCGCAGAAAATTCGCAAGACGCTCGCCCAATATTCAGAGCTTAAAGATATTATCTCGATGCTAGGAATCGAACAGCTGTCCCCAGAAGACCGTAAAGTCGTCAATCGGGCTCGTCGGTTGGAACGCTTTCTGACACAGCCCTTTTTTACGACCGAACAGTTTTCAGGTCTTAAAGGAAAACTGGTCAGTCTCAAAGATGCGTTGGACGGTTGCGAGCGTATTTTGCTGGATGAGTTTAAAGACTATCCCGAAAGCGCCCTTTACATGATCGGGGCCGTCGATGAGGCCAGCAAAGATGATGTAAAGAAAGAGAATGCGGAACATGAGAATGCACAAAATATATCTAAGAAAAATGTAGCGAATAAAAATCAAGAACCGGCGCCATCTTCGGCAGCAGACTCAACAGCAGACTCAAACACGGTCGCAACAACAGATAAGAGCAAAAAGAAGAAAATTTCTAAGTCTTCCATAAAAACAGAGACAGAGGGGGAAGATGGCAGAGCCGGCATTGATCACCCTTAAGATTCTTTTGCCATTTGGAGTTTTTGTTGAGGCGAAGGATGTTTCCAGTCTGACCGTTGAGACCACGGTGGGATCCTATGGATTTTTGCCGCATCGATTGGATTGTGTCGCGGCATTGAATCCGGGGATTTTGGTTTATGAGACCTCAGGGGATGCCGAGACTTTTTTGGCCATTGATCAGGGCGTGTTGGTCAAGGTGGGCTTGGAAATTCTGATCTCGGTTCGCAATGCCATTGGCGGCAAGGATCTTGGGCAGCTTCGCGAGGCTGTGAATCAAGAGTTTCTGGCCTTCAGCGAGCAGCAAGAAAGGGTTCGGTATGTGATGGAAAAAATAGAGAGCGGGTTTATCCAACGTTTAAAGGAACTCGAAAATGGTTGAGAGTCAAAGATTGAAAGAAAAGAAAGACTCCGGCGTCTTTAGCAAAGAGTTGGACTCGAAGGTAAAGCGCAAATTGCAGGCCCGCCAACGCGGAAAGGACAATGTGTGGTTTGGATTGGGAATGATGGGTCTTGTCGGGTGGTCCATTGTGATTCCCACCTTGTTGGGGGCAGGTCTCGGTTTATGGCTGGATAAACACTATTCGGAAAATCACTCTTGGACTCTGGCTCTTTTAGTCGCAGGGCTGGTGTTGGGCTGTGTGAATGCTTGGCATTGGGTCGGTAAAGAGGACAAAGAAATACATGAAGAGGAGCCGAGCGATGATAGGGACATCTGAAATTTTGGGTATGGCTTTGTCCTTTGCAGCGGGAGTCGGGCTGGGAGCTATTTTTTTTGGCGGCCTTTGGTTGACTGTTAACAAAGGAGTTTCCTCAGCTTGGTCAGGGTTTTGGTTTCTGAGTAGTTTATTGCTCAGGATGACCATCGTTCTTGTGGGATTTTATCTGTTAGGTGCTCATCACCGGGACCGCATGTTGCCATGTTTTTTAGGCCTCATCCTGGCCCGAGTGATCGTGACTCGTTTCGTAAAAGGGAAGGGGAAGGTTCATGCACATCACTCCCGATGAAATTATTTACTGGCAACAAGGTTTTTTTAAACTGAATGCCACAATTGTCATGACCTGGGTCTTGATGTTCGTGTTTCTTTTGGGCTCAAAGCTTGTGACGAGAAGGCTTTCCCCTGAAACGAAAACTTCAGGCTGGCAGAATCTTTTAGAGATCATCATTACGGGTATCGAAAAGCAAATTAAAGAAGTGGGGTTGGAGCAACCCCAAAAGTATCTGTCCTTTATCGGCACCTTGTTTTTGTTCGTCGCGATGGCAAACCTGTTCACTGTTGTGCCCGGCTATTTGCCACCGACCGGATCACTTTCAACCACTGCGGCATTGGCTCTTTGTGTATTTGTGGCTGTGCCCTTTTACGGAATTAATGAAAAGGGATTTTGCACCTATCTTAAGTCTTACACAAAGCCCACTTTATTCATGCTGCCCTTTAATATCATTAGTGAGATTTCACGTACGTTAGCACTCGCAATTCGCTTGTTCGGCAACATGATGAGCGGAACGATGATCATTGCAATTTTACTGACGATCACACCATTCCTTTTTCCTATTGTTATGACGGCTCTGGGACTATTAACCGGTATGGTCCAAGCTTACATTTTTAGTATCTTAGCGGCGGTCTATATCGCAGCTGTCACTCAAGTTCGCAAACCAAAATTAGAAACAAATACCCCTGCCGATGAAAATAAATATCACGGACATGGTTTAAAAGGGAGTTCTCATGGATAATATGACTACTATAGCAGTGGCATCCATTGTCATCTCAGGTATCACAACAAGCTTCGGTACCATGGGGCCGGCCTTAGCCGAAGGCAAGGCGGTGGCGACAGCATTAACTTCTCTCGCGCAGCAGCCTGATGCCTCAGCGACTATCACCCGAACTCTATTTGTGGGCCTTGCCATGATCGAGTCGACAGCGATTTACTGTTTCGTGATTTCCATGATCTTAATTTTTGCCAATCCATTTTGGAATTATGCCGTTTCTCAAGGGTCGGGGCAGTAAGACTATGTTGATTGATTGGTTCACGGTATCAGCACAGGTGATTAATTTTGTCGTTTTGGTTTGGCTGATGAAGCACTTTCTTTATAAGCCCATTCTTCACGCCATAGACGAGCGGGGCAAAAAGATCGCAGCACAACTCGCTGATGCCGCCTCTAATAAAGCCGAAGCCCAAAAAGAAAAAGACGAGTTCAAAAAGAAGAACGAGGATTTTGAAAACAATCGTACGGAATCACTGAAAAAAATGAACGCCGATGTACAGGCAGAGCGCGAACAGCTCTTAGATGAAGCAAAGAAAGCCGCACGCGACTTGAATCAAAAACTGCACAAGGACATAAAGAAAGCACAAGAAAATAGACATCACGCCCTTATTCAGCGCGCGCAGAAAGAAGTGCTTTCTATTGCGCGAAAGACACTCAAGGACTTAGCTGGCGCGAGCCTGGAAGAGCAGATGATTGATGTGTTTATCCGCCGTTTGCAAGATCTCGCTGCGGATGAAAAAAAACGCCTCAGCTCTGCGCTGAGCGAAGCGCAAGGTCCTTTGCTTGTGAGTACATCCTTCGATCTGATGCCGAAACAAAAAACAGCTATTAAAAATACCATTCGCGAATTATTGGTCTCTCAAGACGAAATTCAATTTCAAATTATGCAAGATCAGATGAGTGGTATTGAACTCAATGCGGGCGGACAGAAAGTGGCATGGAATATTGCGGACTATTTGGATGCCCTCGAAGTGGGTGTCGATGAAATTTTAAACGAATCGAAATATGAAAACGCGAAGTCTCCTGTTCAGGAAACACCAGGGGCAAATGAATCTCTTTCCGAAGTCGGGAGTCCCTGAGTATGGAGCATGAAAATATAGCTTCCGCAAATATGGCAGCTGAAAATATAACGTCTGAAAATCTAGAGTCCATCTGGAATAGGGTGTTCGCGAGCATCCACAAAGCCCAGGACGGCCAAGCCTTAGAAGTAAAATCCCAAGAGGTCGGAAGAGTTCTCAGTGTCGCCATGGGAATCGCCAAAGTTTCGGGGCTGTTAAGCGTTGGGTACGACGAACTTTTACTCTTTCCAGGCAAAGTGCTGGGAATCGCCTTTAATGTCGATATCGACGAAATTGGTGTTGTTCTTCTGGGGGAGTATTGGAAGCTTCAAGCAGGTGATGAGGTTCTGCGAACAGGGCGGGTCATGGATGTCGCGGTTGGAGATGAACTGATAGGACGGGTGATAGATCCATTGGGCCGGCCCTTGGATAGAGGTGGTTCGGTTGCGGCGTTGAAACGCTTGCCGATCGAACGCCCAGCTCCTCCGATAATGGATCGGGCTTCTGTAACGGTGCCTTTGCAAAGTGGCTTGAAAGTTATTGATGCTCTTATTCCTATCGGACGAGGTCAGCGCGAATTAATTCTGGGCGATCACCAGACTGGCAAAACGGCGATCGCGATAGATACTATTCTGAATCAACGAGATCAGAATGTTATATGCGTGTATTGTGCAATCGGTCAGCGCACCTCTGCGGTTGCAAAAGTTGTCGCCACGTTACAAGACAAAGGCGCAATGGCCTATACCGTTGTCGTCGTCACCGAAGGACATAATCCACCGGGCCTCATTTACATTGCTCCTTATGCCGCAACCAGCATTGCCGAATATTTTATGGAGGCAGGCCGGGACGTTTTGATTGTTTACGATGATCTGACAAAACATGCACGCGCCTACCGAGAACTTTCCTTGCTGCTGCGGCGGCCTCCGGGACGGGAAGCTTTCCCGGGTGATATATTTTATATTCACTCTCGATTGCTCGAACGCTCCACCCACTTGATTGACGATCTGGGGGGCGGTTCCCTAACAGCCTTACCTATTATCGAAACAGAAGCTCAGGACATCTCGGCTTACATTCCGACAAATCTTATTTCAATTACAGACGGGCAAATTTATCTGTCACCTTCTTTTTTTCAATTGGGAATTTTGCCTGCAGTTGATGTTGCCAAATCCGTTTCGCGAGTCGGGGGGCAGGCTCAGCTGGCCGCTTATCGCAATGTCGCCGGGGACCTTAAGCTTGCCTATTCTCAATTTGAAGAGCTAGAGGCTTTTTCTCGGTTCGGAGCTCGAGTTGACGAAGACAGCAGCAAAATCATTGAGCACGGAAAACGAATTCGAGCCTGTCTGAAGCAGGCAGAGTCTCAACCTGTATCTTTGATAGAGCAGATGGCGATATTGTTAGCTTTAACTGCCAAACTGTTTGATACCGTTCCCTTGGATCAAATGCCAGCGGCAGAACGGGCCGTGCGCGACTCTGTTTCTGCAGTACCAGAGGACGTTCGCCAAAGATTAAATGGCGAAAAGAAATTAAGACCGGCTGATCACGAAACGATCTTAAAGATTACAACAGCTGCCTTAGAAAGATTTCAGTCCGATACAAATACCGAGAACAAAGATGAGTGAGACAACGGCGGGTCTGTTAAAAAAGATCGATGGAGCCGAGGATCTTCACTCAGTAGTTCGCACCATGAAGGCTGTCGCCGCAATAAATATCGGACAATATGAGAAGTCGACGAAAGCTTTGGTTGATTACTATCGCACAGTGGAACTGGGACTGGGGGCCTGCTTTCGCGAGCTGGGACCTGTTTTAAAGGAAAATCAAAAAAAAAGCGGCCCTCCTAGGGGAGTGGTCGCAATTGTTTTTGGATCCGATCAGGGGCTGGTCGGGCAATTTAATGATCAAATTTCAGAAATGGCAGCTGAGATCTTGGCGTCGTTTTCGCAAAAAGCGGAAGTCTGGGCTATTGGTGAACGTATTCACGATCGCTTAAAAGACAATGGAGTTAGTCCCAAAGGACTCTTTTCTGTTCCCAACTCTGTTAAGGCCATTGCGCCCTTGGTAGGCGAGATCCTGCTCGCGATTCAGAATGAAAATTTGGATGTGAACAATATTGAAATGCACTTGATATATAATCAACCGAAGTCAGGGGTGGTCTATTCACCTGTTGATCAAAAGCTCTTACCTCTTGATCAGAAATGGCGGCAAGATCTTTTGCAGTTCTCCTGGCCGACGGGAAATTCAGCTGAGATTATTGGCGGAAGTCTTGCGACCTTGCGTTCACTGATTCGCGAATATCTTTTTGTATCTCTATTTAAGGCCAGCGCTGATTCATTGGCTAGTGAAAATGCAAGTCGGTTGGCGGCCATGCAAAGGGCAGAAAAAAACATCAATGAACTCTTAGAGGAGCTAAAACAAACGGAACATCGCTTGCGACAGAGTCAAATCGACGAAGAACTATTTGATCTTATATCTGGTTTCGAGGCTTTGCGCGAAGAGTGATATGTTTGTAATTGTAAAAATGCAGACGAATGTCTTTTCACAGTTAGAGCACTTATACGATTGTCCCAAGTCTTGTTCTCGAGAATGTATTATGGATGGAAAGGGAGGCAGGAAGGAAGATGAAGAAAACACTATTAAACCTGTCCCCACAAGACATCCTTGAAGCCCCCATAAGGGCCGAAATTTTTAGCATCGAAAGACTTGAACAGTACGCCACTTATCTGGCGGAACACCTAGAAACCGATGGTGTTTCTAAAGAGCGAAAGCCTCTTTTAAAAAGACTGCAACATAATAGTGAGGCTTTGATCAGTGCTTATCACAGTCTGACGGAGTCCATTCATCAGAAAGAAGAACTATCTCCGACAGCGGAGTGGTTGGTGGACAACTTTCATATTATTGAAAATCAAGTCAAAGAGATTCGCAATGACTTGCCTCCGTCCTATTACCAGGAGCTCCCGAAGCTTGTCGTGGGGGACCTCGCGGGATTCCCAAGAATATATGCCTTGGCCTTGGCATTGATCGCACACACGGACAGTCGTCTTGAGGTCGAGGCCTTGCGACGTGTGGTGGAAGCCTTTCAAACAAAATCCTATCTGAATATCGGTGAGTTGTGGGCCGTCGCGATCACCTTGCGCCTGGCCTTGGTCGAAAATGCACGGCGCGTGGCCGTAAGAACTGTCTGGGACTTAAATCAAAAAAAATTGGCGAATGCCATCGCGGACGAAATCCTTGATGGGGACCAAGATATTCAAAAGTTTAGGAAAAATCTAGCCAAAATCGGTGGTCTTTGCGGTGAATCGATTGATACCCAATATGCCTTTGTTTCTCAGTTAGCAAAACGACTGCGGGACCAAGAAGGGGATGTTTGGCCGATTCAAGATTGTCTGAATGTCAACCTCAAGAAATTGAAAGTAACAGTCGAGCACGCCGTCGATTTGGATCACCGCCAGCAGGCTGCGGATCAGATGACGATCTCCAATATCATTACCAGTATGCGATTGCTTTCAAATATCAATTGGCAGAAGTTCACAGAGAGTGTCTGCCTCTTGGATCGAGTGCTCGAGGCAGATCCGGCCGGGGCCTATCAGGAAATGACATTTGCCACCAGAGACGAATACAGAAGGGCTATTGAGAGAATTTCAAAAAAGACAAAAGTCAGTGAG
>JBBKWD010000207.1:0-3925 GCA_037968775.1 Bdellovibrio sp. | reverse complement strand
TCTCCTCTGAAAACTCCCCTCCCCCAACTCCTATGAAGGAATCAGACCCTGCCCATATGGCCTTTCTTATTGGTCAAATCGGTCGCTGGGAGTTCCAACCGCGCAAAGCTTTTTACCCCCGCCCTGCCAATCGTCCCCAAAGAAAAGCCCACCAAATGTCCGCAGTCCAACGTCTATCTTTTGAGTTTATTAAGACTTGGGTGGCTGATTTTTCAGAGGGCTTTACGGCATTAGAGCTAAAAAAGGCCTTTCGTCATTGCGCCTTTATTCTTCATCCCGACCAGGGGGGAACTGCGGAGCAGTTCCTGGATCTTAGGACTCATGTTGAAATTTTAAATGGCGTTTTGCCTGAAGCTTCAAACGGGCCTGTCGAGGCGAAGTAGTTTTCCATACTTATATATAGAATGGTTTTTGGAAGAGCCAATGACCTTCCCTCGATCTGCTGTGACAATCTTGCGGTCTTCCGCCGTCCGTGAGCTGGCTGTAAGACTGCCATCGTGGCAGTCTTATTCTGGTATCTTCTTGTTAACCGTGAACAAAAAGTACATTGCCCTGAGGGCCACGATGGCCCCCAGGAAGGCTGCCCACGGATGGCAAAAACAACTTAGTTCATTCTGACAGCTGCAGAATCGATCCTCACTCTCCCCCCAAAAGAAACAAAAAAAAGGCCGGGTTCCCCCAGCCTCTCTCTTAAATCATTTTAAAGCGAATGCGCTTCGGCTGAACAGCCTCATCCCCTAGACGGCGACGACGGTCCTCCTCGTACTCCGAAAAATTCCCTGGGAAGAAGTCCACTTTAGATTCCCCTTCAAAGGCCATTATATGCGTACATACGCGATCCAAGAACCAGCGGTCATGGGATATGACTATTGCCGAGCCTCCGAACTCTAGCAAGGCCTCCTCGAGCGCACGCATCGTGTTCACGTCCAAGTCATTGGTGGGCTCATCCAGCAAGAGGAGATTGGCTCCCTCTTTCAGGATTTTTGCCATGTTCACACGGTTGCGTTCTCCTCCAGAAAGCTGCCCCACTTTCTTTTGCTGATCCGAACCCGAGAAATTAAACCAAGAAACATACTGACGAGAATTGATCTCTCGCGTCCCCAACTGCAGAACATCTTGTCCACCAGAGAGCTCTTCATAGACGGTTTTGTCTGCATTCAGGGTTTCGCGAGTTTGATCGACATAGGCAATCTTCACTGTCTCTCCGACCTTGAATGTTCCTGAATCAGGTGACTCCTTGCCTGTGATCATGCGGAATAAAGTCGATTTACCCACACCGTTCGGACCGATAACTCCAACAATTGCGCCGCGGGGAATCGTAAAACTAACATCATCCAACAAAACTTTATGATCGTAAGCCTTCGTGATCCCCGTTGCTTCCACCACGATATCCCCTAAACGAGGTCCCGGAGGGATATAGATCGACATCTCTTGAAGCTTTTCAGGCGTCGCTTCCTTTAAGAGGTTTTCATAGTTAGAAATACGCGCCTTTGATTTCGCCTGTCGAGCTTTCGCGCCCTGTCGAATCCAATCCAACTCTCGTTGCATGGTGTTTGCGCGCTTCGCAGTTTGCTGTTGCTCTTGAGCTTGGCGCTGGTCTTTTTGCTCTAACCAAGAGGTGTAATTCCCTTTCCAAGGGATACCTTCACCGCGATCTAATTCCAAAATCCATCCCGCCACATTGTCCAAGAAATAGCGATCATGGGTCACGGCGATAACAGTTCCTGGGAACTTGCTTAAGTATTGCTCTAGCCAAGCCACTGATTCTGCATCCAAGTGATTCGTCGGTTCATCCAGTAACAAAATATCAGGTTCACTTAAAATCAAACGCGCCAAAGCCACGCGGCGTTTTTCACCACCAGAAAGGTTGGTCACAGGTAAATCGCCATCTGGACATCGGAGAGCATCCATCACCAGCTCAATTTTTTGATCCACGTCCCAACCACCCAAGGCTTCCAATTTTTCTTGGATCATACCTTGTTTTTCGATGAGTTTATCCATCGCCTCGGGACTCAAATCAGGATCGCTGAATTTATCATTGATCTGATTGTATTCCTTCATCAGCAAAGGCAATTCGCCCATGCCAGCAAAGATATTTTCTTTCACTGTCAGATCCGCTTCGAGCTTTGGCTCTTGCTCGAAGTATCCAACTTTCATCGTCTTAGAGGGGAAGGCTTCTCCAAGGAAATCTTTATCAGTCCCTGCCATGATTCTAAGCAAAGTAGATTTTCCCGAGCCATTCAGACCGAGAACGCCGATTTTTGCGCCGTAGAAGTAAGAAAGATAGATATTCTTCAAAACATATCTGTTTGGAGGATATACTTTACTTACGCCCTTCATTGTGTAGATAATCTCTTGAGACATGATGTCACTCTCCTTTTTGGGACCGGGAAAAATAGCAATTTAGCAGGCTAAAAATACTTGTCAAATGGAGTTCCATTTATAAAACTGTTGCCCCGAGAGCATGACGCTCTTAATTCGACAAAAAATGCGAGAAGTTTAAACACAACAGATGAGTGATGACACCTTAGAAACACCACCAGCACCGCAGATTGAGCGGTCTCCTCAGCGGGATTCAAATCCCCCGAAGGAGTCTAAAGAGAGCCGCAAGGGCCTTTTTGGAAACCTGAATTCAGACCTCAAGCAGGCTCTGGATACCTGGGAAGATCTAACGGAAACCATGGCGCACAAAGTGTCCCCTGAACAAGAGCAGCTGCATGAAGTCAAAAAACTCCTTGTCGAGCTCAAAGATAAAATCAAACAATTCAGCGAATAAGCTCTCCGAAATCCTTGAGCTTGCGCCGTCTTGCTACGAAAAACAAACTACGACCGCTTACTTCCACCCATACATTCCGGCGAAATAAAATTGAGACTGTCTTTTTGAAGGTCCCATTCCGCAGGAGTCAGGGTCTTTTGAGTTAATGCATGCAGTCCAGATGCTAATTCGCCCTTGAGCAATTCATTCACAAGGCGCTGCCGATCAATGCGGGATTTCCCCTCAAAGTGCTTTGATACTAATAAAAGTTTAAAGTGAGTTTCACTGCCAGGAGGAACGGAGTGATGAGAGCTCTCATTCTCTAGCCCCAATTGCTCAGGGCTAAAGGCTTTTTCCACCAATTCATAGATACGCTGTTCACGTGGACCCATTCTTAGTGATTTCGCTTGTCGATTTTAGCTTTCACAAAATCAAGGCCCATTTTTGCCATGACAAAAACACCTTTTTCTTCCAGCTTTTTTTCAACGTCTTTGGCTTTTCTCAAAGCCTTTGCTGCTGCCATTTGCGCGATGGGATTTCCTACGGGAAGTCCTTCGAATTGGCCGTCCTTTTTCCATTCCTCAAGCACGGTCTCTGCCAGCGCCATGACCTTCGGTGCTTTTTCCCGAATCACGTCACTGCCATAAAACTCTAAATGTTCTTTGGCTGGATCCAAATCGGGCATTATCTCCGGATCAGGCTCGGGCATGCCTTCAGCTGTGGCTCGACTCTCTTCAATGACTTCTAACTCTGGCTCTGTCACACCCTCGTTCTGAGCTTCGGTATTGAATTCAGCCTCCATGACTTCTTCTTCATTCTCCTGTTCGATCTCGTGATGAGGCCGTCTTTTTGGATGAGTTGTTGTAGGCTTTTTCTTTTTTCCGTCGTAATTCTTAATTTCTGGCATTTTCGACCTCACATAAATCCTAAGACTTCTCTTGTTACTAAATCATAGTCCATTTTAACTGGCGATTTCCCGGCAAATAAACTTTTGCCAGAACGCACAGTGTTTTTGACCTCAGAGGAGGTTCGAATATAACCCTTCATCAGATCATCGGCAAAAGAATCAATACACTTTTGCAGAAGCTCATGGCTGGCCTTTTCTCGGCCGTCAAACTTGGTGAATAAAATTTTATGCGTAAACTCCAATTCAAAGTCCGAGCGAATGTC
>JBBKWD010000206.1:0-19864 GCA_037968775.1 Bdellovibrio sp. | reverse complement strand
TCTACATCGCCAGCGGCGACACGACTGATTGGTCTTACGGGGAGCACAAGATCATTTCTTTTACTTTTGAATTAGATCCGGGCAACAGCGGCTGGGGTTCGGGCGGATTCTATCCGGGCGCAGCTATTATCCCTGAGGTGCAAAGAAAAAACCTCGAGCCCATTTTGTATCTTATCGAATATGCAGACAATCCTTACCGAGTGATTGATGAGCCCAGAAATGGGCCAATTCTTCGTCCCTAAGTTTTTTGATCATAATTTTTGAGGCCGACATTTACAACCTCTCAAAAAATGTCATTCCTCAAGGGTCGTCATTCGTGACGACCCTTTTTTTTGACCTTTTTTATATTTCGCTAGTTTCCCCCCTATTGTCGCTGCCGTCTCAAAGTTAAACAGTTGCGGGAGCCTCATCTCTCATATATAAGACTTCGCAAGGCTCACCGATTGCATAATGAGTTTCCCAAGGGAGTAGCACTGATATGAAGTTGACGTTGGCGGCAGTTGTTTTCGCATTCACAATAATGACCCTCAATGCTCAGGCTCGCTCTGTGTCGTCCACCTGCGAAGTCACAAAACCATCCCGCCTTGCGATGGATCAGCGTGATGACCTGCGAATGACGTGTTTGAAAAAACAAACCAGTCGCCTGTCTGTAGATCAATGCCTGAAAATTTCAAACTCTATGGAGTATTCTACCAACGCAGAAGATTCGCGCATGGTCTGTTTATATGACCTTAAAAAAGCGGCGACTTTTAACGACTGCCGTAAAATTTCAAAACTCATGGAGTATCCCGATTCAGGCGATCAAGTTCGCTGGGATTGTATGAGAAATTTTGAAAGAAAAATCTCGAAATCTCAATGTCTTCAAGTTGCAAAAGACATGAGTTATCCGGCGAATCGCGATCGCGCTATTGTTTTTTGCGAACAAGAGCTTCGATAGGAGTCTGATACCCATCCTACCTTCATTTCCAAATTTCTGAAGAACTGCGTTAATTTCAATTTTGATTTTGTTTAATATTGCGCTCTATCGCGAAAATTTATCGGCTTAGCTGAATTATTACAGATTTGTAAAAATCCAGACTTGATTGCGCGTCCAATGCTTCCTATTCTGTCCACAGGACTCGCGTCCAGAGAAAGGGAGAATCATTTGTCATGATTCAGTCTATGGAAAAAGAAAAAGCTAAGAAAACTAAAATTATAGTAAAAAGTCCCACCCAAGAAAGATCGCGCCAAACGGTTGCGACTATTTTGGAGGCCTGCTCTCGCCTTTTGATCACAGAAGGCTTTTATTCAATTACCACCGATAAAATCGCGAAGGAGGCCAAAGTTAGCATTGGGTCCCTTTATCAGTTTTTTGGCAACAAAGAGTCTGTCGTACAAGCGGTTGTTAAGAATCTGATGGAAGACGACAAGCGTTTTGTCTCCGAAAAAATGCGCTCAATTTCTCCACTTCCGGCAGAGCAAAGAGTCCGAGCGATGATTGAGTTGGCCTTTGAAGTGGGTCGTCGAGATTCAGAATTGCGCGCAAAGCTTACGACCATACAGTACTATGTTGCGGACGCTTCTTATGTTTCAGAATCAATTCGATTCTTTCAAGAAGTCGTTCAATATAACCTCCCGGCCATCCCGGGACGCGACATGAATAAGGTCGCCTATGTGATGGTCAACGCTCTTATCGGAATGGCGAACACCATGTCCATTGATAAGCCAGATTATATTAATGATCCGGCCATTGTTTCGGAGATGACTGCACTTCTTTATAAATTTTTAGATATAGATACTTCGGGACGTTTACCACACGAACACAAAGTTCCAAGTGGCCAAGGCGGAGATTACATCTAGCCGAACTGATAATACTGCTAAATACAAAAAACCCGACCTACGAAAACAAGTCGGGTTTTTTATTCTGCCCTCAAAAAATTAATCCGCGGTATGAAGATTTTCAGAGGCCAAAGTACGGCCCCCGCGAGCCAATGAAATCAAAGCAATATTATATTTGTCTTTAGGAATCGAGATCAAAGTTTTCGCAGGAATGCTCTGACGCCCCTTGCGCGCGACACTGGTCAAGTGAGGGTTGTACATCTGAGCTTTGCTGTCGTCGCCATCAAACCAGGCCAATACTTGTTTGTACTTTACTGGCACTGGCAATTTCATATCTTGAGCCTCAAACGGCTTCGCCCAGAATACGGAATTAAAATACTTCGACGCATTTTTTTCTACTTCCATCGCCGCCAAAAAGCAGGCGTAAAAATTCCGCGAAGCAAATCCTAGAGTTCGCTTCGTGTCGGTCAACTGCACCAGCTCTGCGATATTGTTGGTCTTATGATGTTTTGTAATTTTACGTACACCCGTCGGGCCATGATTATAACCCGTGATCGCCAAGGGCCAAGAGTCCAACATATTATAGTTGTTTCTTAAAAGTTTTGCCGCAAGCTTCGTTGATTCCAAAGGATGATTGCGATTGTCGACTGTCGGCGTGATTATACGATAGGGTTTTGCCGTATAGTGCATAATCTGCCACAAACCACTGGCTCCTACTTTTGAGCGAGCCATGATATTAAACGAGCTCTCCACAAAAGCCAAACGAGTCAGCTCCTTAGGCAAATTTGCTTTTTCGAAAATTTCTTCCATGTCCTCAATGTACCGACCTGAATAAAAAATCGCTTGTTTCATTCGATCTTTTTGGCCCAACTGATATCGCAAACGACTGCGTTGCTCTTTATTGAGTTTTGCAGAAATTACTTTTTTAGCTTTATCGATTTTACGCTGACGCTGGCTCTCGGACCTCAAGCCGGATAGATCAACAACTTCATAAATAGTCTCGAGATTTTCTGAGTCGTGTAAGACCCCTTGATCCGTATCGTATTTCGAATATACATCCACCCAAAACTGAACTTGCTTCTCCATACCTTTCGGAACAGCGAAAACGTCATTCTTGTATCCCAAAGCCTTCGACTGATTCGAAAAATCAGGGCTACGCCAGGCACGCTCATTTTTTCCGGGCGTAACTTGAGGCACAACCTTTTTTATGAAGTCATCGACACCCCATACTTGCGGGGCCGTAATTAAAGAAATTCCAATTAAAGTGGCTAAAGCCGAGACACTGAAAATATTCATGAAAATGTCGACCCTCCTGGGACACACTAGCTTTTCGGCTTATTTTACTAAAGAGATAAGCAAACTATCGTAAAATGCCCGGACCTTTGTCTCATCCGTAGATCCGTTGTATACGAATGTGAAGGTAACCACTCTTCCATCCTCAAGACCGGCGTATCCCGCAAGTGAGATAACCCCTGTCAAAAATCCCGTTTTGGCACGCACCCACCGTTCAGCTGGGCTGTTTTTCATTCTTCTTTTTAAAGTCCCATCGATACCGGCAATCGGTAGAGAAGTTAGGAATTCGGGCTGGACACGGAAGTCATTGCGCAAATGTTTGAGTACTTTCCACATTGCAAAGGCCGACATACGATTATCCCGAGTTAGCCCCGACGGATTCTCGAGCTTATACTGATCTGCCGGAATCCCCAGACTCTGCATATGCTCGTTTATCAAAAGCATTCCATCGGCCATAGAGACATCTTTAGTTTTACTAATAGTTCCCAAATTTTTTGCCAGCATCTCTGCGACATAGTTGTTCGAAAACTTATTCATATCCGCCATCACTTGTTCGATGGCCTTACTTTCTGACTCTGCCGCTAGCTTGGCTGTTGCAGGCGTGACACCATTTTTTATTTTACCCTTCACAGTCACGCCTCTTTGCGCCAAAAACGATCGCAGGTTATAGCCAGACCAAAGGTCAGGTTGAGTGATGTTCTTAAAAATCACAATCTCTTTAACACCTTCACCAATGGTTCCCCCGACAGTGATGACATCACCTGGAAAGGATTTGTCGTCTTTTCGATCAGCCATTAAATCATTGCCACTTCCACCTTTGGTGTTGGCCCGATTTGAAAGGCGGATATAGTCATTCTCGGGATCGATAAAAACTTTGGCCGCCTTTCCTTTTTGAGTTGGCTGCACAAAAATATTCACGGAATTCCAATTGAAACTCATAGCCCCAACCGGAGCATCATAGGCACGATCAACACGCGCCTTTTGCCGACTGCTGTCAAAACGGATGTTATCAAAAAGCGAGTCATCAACGATTATATCGCCTTCAATTTTTTTAATTTCGCTTCTTAGAAATGAATTCACCAAAAACCACATGTTTTCAGATACAAAAGAGGGATCGCCTCCACCTTTTAGAATGAGATTTCCCGAAAGCACCCCCTCCTTCACGCTGCCTGAAGTGAGGAGTTGCGTCTTAAATTTATGCCCTGGAGGAAAGTGCGCCAACACCGCAGAAGCCGTCGCAATTTTTGTGATAGAAGCGGGAATCATTATCGTCTTGGCGTTCACATCCAAAAGCTCCTGAAAAGAACTGCCCTCCCCGACGGTTGCAAAGAGGCCCAAGTCAGCCTCTTTTATTGAATGCTTTTTGGCTAAAGATGAAATTTCTTTCGCTAGATCCTCGACTGTTCCCAAAGAGGCAAATGCGGGCGACGCCAAGAATACCGAAATGATGATGAGTGCTTTCACGATGAGTCTCCTATCTAGACGATAGTAATGTCTTCACAATTCCTTCGCAAGACGTAGTGTGAATTGTTAGACTGAAGTTCATGAAAAAACGTGAATGGCTCATTGTAATCCTCCCCTTGCTAGCAACCTGGTCAATTGACCGTATTACAAAGATGTGGGCTCTTGGGATCTCGCAAATTAAATCCTTTGGTGGTTTGCACTTTGTACTGCACCAAAATCATGGCGCCATGCTAGGGCTCTTTTCGGATCTTCCGGCTGTTCTGCGCATAGTTTCACTGTCTACCGGAGGTGCCTTTTTACTTTGCACCTATGCGTTGATTCAATACCTCCTCCCGATTAAATCACTCACCTTGCGAACGGGATTGTCGATCTTAATTGGTGGCATCATCGGAAATGTTACAGATCGTATCATCTGGGGTTATGTTGTCGACTTTATCGTTATCGGGGCGCCTGGACTTTCCAGCCCCGCCTTCAATATGGCAGATGCCTTGCAATGGCTCGGCTATGGTTTGATTGTCTCTGCGATCATTCGCGAAGGGGAATTGCTGTGGCCTGAAAACAATGTGCGAAAAAAATATTGGGTCAACATGTCCTTCCAGCTTAAATATTGTTTTATGCTCATGGCTGTCGGGCTGAGTTTAACACTGATCTGCCTTGTATTTTCTTACACTTATATGCGTGTCACAATTCAGGAACTTGTTGGCAACAATGCCTTTCTATTAAATAAATTTCTCGTACCGTACGTGATCACCTTTGTGATTATCTGTATCGCCTTTTGCGCGATACTCTTTGCCGTTGGCAGACTCATTTCCCATCGTATTGCCGGGCCACTTTATGCTTTTGAAAGATTTTTGAACGAGGCTCTAGACGGCAACCCGAACCCCTTAAGACTTCGTACTGGAGATCAATTTAAACATCTCGAGGAGTTGGCTGAGGAAGTGCACCGCCGTTTAGTGCTTCTTAGGGCTAACAATCCACCTTCGGCTTCAGAAGATGAAACACCTTCATAGAGATTTTTTTGGACGCCATTTTTTGTATTTTTAGTGAAAATTTTTTGCCATTTTTTTTGCTGAACTTTAAAACTAACTTCCCAACCAATTTCTATTTCATATTTTTGAGAAATTCAAAATCGCGATCCAGCACGGTTTTACGGCCTTCTGCTCGCGCATTGTCGATGCCTCGATCACATAAAATGCGTAAATAATCCGAAAGCACATCCATCACAGCCCCTGAGGTGTTGTACTCTGAACGGGCGTGAATATATTCCTTTAAACGAGAGGCGATTACCAAAACTTCTGTCGGCATTTTGGCCGTACTGGCAACCGAACTTGCTGAGGCGCCTGAAGGCTTTACTAGTATACGAGCTGATTCACTGGCGGACTTTGGCGCCATTTTTTCAATCGCACCAGCACTGCGATGACGGGCCCCCGGCAAATGGGCATCGAAACACGAGACGCCGCAAAAAATATAGCCCGTGCGGTCTCCGTTACAGGTGGAAACACTGCAAACATAATAGCGAGCACCGAAGGCGATGGGCTTTTTACAAGTGCTGCATTTCTTCCACGTGGTCTCAGGGCTCATTTCCATGCTGGACTCCTTCAGGCGCTGTTAATATGTGCCTTATTTCAGCACAGCCGCTTGTCTATTGAAAGAAAAAGGAACGAAAAAAACTAATAAACGATCTCGAGATCTTTAATCTTTGCTAAGTAATATCTCTTATTAGTTTTTTCTGTTTGGCAAAATCCCATCAAAAAATCACCATCGGGATTGCGGACAACTCCGATCGGAGTCACGCGGCGAGTGGCCCCTGCTTTCGAGCCCCCTGCATAGATCATATCAATATCTTTCTTATCATATATAGCAGAAATCAGTTTCGTGACAGGTCCTTGCGCACTGGTCAACAAGGCATAGTCTTTCCAAATTAAATTTTTTCCCTGGCTTCTAATGGCTGTTTCCAAGTTTGCATCGGGTCCCATCAATTTAAAACACTCTAAGGCAACATAAAGGCAGGCTTTAGCATCATCATAGGCTCTATGGGCCATGCCACCATCAATATTCAAATGTTTAATCAAAGTTTGAAGCTTGTGATTTTCCACGCCGTGAATCCATTTTCGCGAAAGCAAACTGGTGCACAAGGCCGGTTCCAAGGGAAATGGCAAACGAGCTTTTTCAAACTCAATTGCTAAAAAACCCAAATCAAAAGGTGCGTGATGAGCCAATACAATCGAGTCTTTAAAGAACTCATGGATTTCTGCGATTTTCTCAGATATCGGCGGTGACTCTTGAACCATCTCATTCGTGATTCCATGAATACCGATAATAAAATCCGTCATCAACTCGCGTGGCTTTAAAAGAAATTGCAGGCGATCGACCTCTTGTCCTTCACGCCACTTAACGGCACCGAACTCCACGACATCATGTCCTAATGGATACGCTCCGCTGGTTTCAGTATCAAAGGCAACAAATGTGTATTCATTCAGGGGTCTTTTCAAATCCATAGACTGTAGATTAGCACTTCTAAAGCCAAATGGTCCAGTTCTGCCATGGGAATCTTTGTCTTTAGGACCTCTTTCGTTCACAATCTAACGAACTATCTATGCGAAGATACATTGGATTTATCCTCATCTTGATCTGCAGTCATTCCGCTCACGGACAGTCGTCGGGCAATTCTCCTACGTTTAAACTTTCCGGAGATGTTTCCCTGCTCTCGCAGTATGTCGAGTACGGCCTGACTCAATCAGATAATTCTCCGGCACTACAGGGATCTTTTTGGTTTAACTTCGGCCCGCAGTTTCGCTTAGGCCTTTGGGGCTCGAATACTAACTACCACAACAGCGACGATAAGTTTAATTTGCGCATGAATGCAGATATTAAAGTTGATTTTTCAGCGACCACTTATGCCCTGGTCGCCTATAGCCACAGTCAGTACTACAATGGCGGCAATCGCAACGGTGATCTCCTTAGTTTTCATTTGCATTTTGGAAAAATTCGCGTGATGTACGATGCCATGAGCAATTGGGAAGGCACAAGTCGCCGGTCCACACGCTATGCTTTCGGCGGCGAAGCTTCTGTTTTCGGAGATTGGAAATGGGACAACGAAGGAGGTTACAACACCCCAGATGTTTCAAGCATTAGCCCTTATTTTGATATACGAACAGGTCTAGGGAAAATGTGGAGTGTGATCTTTGTTGAAGCTGCCGTCACCGGAACATCCGCCAGCTCCGATTTAAACGGCGCCGGCGACGTCTTTTTTATTCTGTCTGCGAAGACGGAACTTTAATTCCGACATCCTCTTGAAGTTCTGAATCTACTTGCTCTTTCAGATCTTGTTTTTCAGCTTTCTTGCGATTGCTAATCTGATTCACAAAGCTATCATAAACACTCATGTCCACTCGAGCCGACCCAAAAAGGGTGTCGAGCTTGCGTGGTTTTCGGCCATCAGAAGTAATTTCCTTTTGCGCAATTTTCACTTTGATAAATCCGATCAACCGAGAGGGATCAATTTCACCACGTTTTTCTCTTACCGCGATGGCACCCGTCACTGTCGTTGAACTTTCCTCAAGTGAAGCCAAAATCTTTGCACGCACCAGATCCAAACGCTCTGACGCGACTTTGTTAGCGGTCATAGCACTGCCATCAGGAACAGCTTGAACAAATATTCCTGAAGTAAGTCGAATATCCGCGTCCTTGATGCCTGAAATCACGCCTTTGATTTTGTCCATGACCTTGACGAAATTGGCATTCGGTTGTGCTGTGCCTCTTTCGAACAAGAGATAGTCGGGAATATCAAAGTCATAACCATCCGGCGTCACCACAACATTTTTGGCAACATCATTCATCTGATCTGCGAGATAGGCCGCGACCACTTTTGTAGAGCCCATGTCGAGCAAGTTCGGAGTTTTATCCGCTGGCTCCAAAAAGCTTTGAAAAGCCTTTAAGGGTTCATTCATCAGATCAAGAAACAGTTTTTCCAGAGTAAGTTCGGCTCCAAAGTTCTGAAAATTATATTCAATCACCGAAGGTGTTGAGAAATAATCAGACACGGCCTTTTTGGTTTCTTCAGATTGACCCAACAACCACATCACCAAGAAGAAGGCCATAAGAGCGGTCATGAAGTCGGCCAATGCCACCTTCCATGATCCTCCGTGTCCGCCACCGCCTTGGACGATGATCTTTTTAATTACTATCGTCGGTTTTTTTTCTGCCATTCCTCAACCAATCCAGCACTGCCGACTTATCAACAGTGCTTACTTATAACTAACTAGGCTGCTTTTTTAAGCTCTTTTGTTTTCTTATCTACTTCCTCGAATGTCGGGCGCTCTTCCGGCATGATCGAACGTCTCGCGTACTCGATACATACAATCGGAGGGGCTCCTCTTTGCAAGGCCACAAGGGCCATGCGAATACACTGTAAGTAACGTCCTTCAGCTTCAATATCTGCACCCATTTTAGAAGCCGTTGGAGCAATCAAACCGTAGGCACAGAAAACCCCGAGCATCGTTCCCACGAGGGCGCCGGCAACCAAAGAACCGATTTTCTCAACCCCTGCAGTCAAATAGCTCATTGTTTTTACGATACCTAGAACGGCGGCGACGATCCCCAGCCCCGGAAATCCATCGGCAACTGTTTGAACTGCATGAGACGCCATGTGTTCTTCGTGATGAATCGCTTTGATATCTGCATCCAAAAGATCGTCAACATCATAAGCGGAAATCTCGGCCGACAAAGTCACCTTCATCGTATCACACAGAAAGTGCACGGCATGATGGTTGTGCATGAAGCCCGGGTAGGCCTTAAAGAGCTCACTCTTTTCAGGCTCTTCAATGTGCTTCTCAATCCCCTGGGGACCCTCTTTACGGAAAGCCTGGAAAAGTTGAAACAGCATTTGCAAAAGTTCAAGATAGTCTTGCTTTTGGGGTCCCTTTGATGTCATCGCTTTGATGCTCAGTTTAATACTGGATTTGATAATTTTCATCGGGTTCGCAATAAGGAATGCGCCCAATGCGGCTCCGCCGATAATCATCATCTCAATTGGTGCTGATTTCAAAATAACGGAGATATTACCACCCGCTATCATGAAGCCACCAAAAACCATCACAAATACGATTATAATGCCTACAAATCCCATATAGTATAACCTCGCAGTTTCTTTATCGGTTCGAGACGTGTTAGAATGAAGTCATGTGCAAATAAACTTGCCGTAGGTCGAGAGAAGGAATAGAAAATATCCATGAAACAAAGCTTCGTTTCTCTATTGTTAATGTGTTTTTTTGTATTCAGCCTCACACCCAAGTCTGGGGCCCAGACTCCTTCTTCGGACACAGATCCCCTTTTAACGACCATTAAGGTTTTTCCCTATGAGTGGAGTCCAGGACAAGGGGGCAATCTTGAAATAAAGATGACCTTGCCTAAAGGCTATCACGCTTATGAGGACCAGTTTCGTCTCGTCATTCTAGAACCAGATGGATTTAAAATTGCGCCCTATAAAATTGAGCCAATCACAAGCTGGTACGATAAGTTCTCGAAAACAGAACGCCGCGGAATTGAAAACGAAGCGACCCTCACCGTTCACATCGAAGCACCGGATCGTTTTCTAAAACGTCATGAAAAAATGAAAATGAATCTCGTTTATCAGGCCTGCTCTGCTCAGTTCTGTTTGTTTCCGACTACTAAATTGATTGAAGTCCCTATAGCGGTTACGCGCGTGGAAGGTGAGTCCGAATTACTTCAGTCGACGCCGGTTACGGAGGAAAGTCCTCTCTCAATCTCCGATCCCATGATGATTCAAAAGTTTTTAGGCGGCAGTATTTTTGTTGCCCTCTTCTTTGTTTTCATCGCCGGTATCTTTACTAGCTTTACTCCGTGTATATTCCCGATGATCCCCATCACCCTGGCCGTCCTGGGAAATCACGCCGAAGAACGAACACGCTTGCAGAATTTCTTAACCAGTTGTGTTTATGTTTTGGGAATTGCAACTACCTACTCTATTTTGGGACTTGTCGCAGCTGAAAGTGGCAGCATCTTTGGCGCGAGCCTAGGCAACCCTATCGTGCTTTCGGTTGTGTGCGTGATTTTCTTAACTATGGCCCTCAGTATGTACGGTCTTTTTGAAATTCAAGTTCCCGCTTACGTGCGCAACCGCTTCGGCCGCGGAGGTGGCGGTAAAAATTTAGGCAGCGTTTATTTAACGGGGTTGTTTGCAGGTATCGTTGCCAGCCCATGTGTGGGCCCCGTGCTTGTCGTTATTTTGACTTATGTCGCTTCGACTCAGAATAAACTTCTGGGATTTCTGTTTCTCTTTACCTACGCGTTGGGCTTGGGTTTGATTTTTATCGCTCTGGGACTTTCAAATCAGCTCACAAAGTTTTTGCCACGCTCTGGAAATTGGATGAACGGAATAAAGTTCGTCTTGGGTACTTTGATGTTAGGGGCTTTCTTTTATTACCTTGATTTGCTTCTACCTGTGCGCTGGTTTGACGGCGCCTTGGGCCTAGCCCTCATTGCGATAGCCAGCATTTACGGTGCCTTCTTGCCAACGAAGGAGCGAACCACTTCTGTGCGCCACCTGCAAAAAGGATTGATGCAAGCTACACTCATCGTCGGTATTGGATATATTGTCTTGGCGACCTTTGACCTGCGCCCTTATATTCGCATGAATATGATTTCGGGTGCTCCCATCAATCAGGTATCACAAATGAATTGGCAACCCTATTCAGAGGAGCTCTTAGCTCAAGCGATCAAAGACCGAAAGCCTGTGATCATCGACTTCTGGGCTGATTGGTGCGCTGCTTGTCACGAGCTCGAAGAAAAAACCTTCACCGATCCAAGGATCAAAGCTCTCGGTTCGAATTTTGTCTTGCTAAAATTCGACGCCACCAAAGACACGCCCGAACTCAAAGCCCTCAAGAAAAAATATAAGATCATGGGTCTGCCCACTTTGCTTTTCTTTAATCAGCACGGCATGTGGATCGACGCCCTGACCCTCACCCAATTCGAAAGCCCCAAAGACTTCCAAATTCGCCTAGAAAAAGCCGCGCAATAGGTACCCAACGAAAGGTACCAGGTTCTTTTCGCTGGGGATCTTTTTTTGTTTACTTGCTTTTTCCTTTTGAAAAGAACCAGGTACCTTTCACCTTTCAAAATATGGATTCGCAGGTAGTACCTTGGCAAACTCTGCATAGTGTTCCGCGGATTGAAACTCGCGTACGGCACGCAGTTCGACAGTTCCCGCCGCCAAAGACCTCTATTCGAAACAACAACGGCGCCAACCCGCGTGTGGCAGACTATGACATTATTTTAGACACCTCTATAAAAGATCCCTAGCCTTCGCTGAGAGCGAACACTTTGCCCCCTCAAGTATACGGTCTTTGAGACTACCTCCTGTATAAATCAACTCAACAAATCCAAAGGAGGATTATATGAAATTCACGAAACTTGTTTTGATCGCAGCTCTTACAGTAATGTCTTATCAAGCTAAAGCCGCAGTTGTAGTAGCCGGCATGGTGGCTACAATGGCCCTATCGATGCCAGTAGCTTCGACGGCCGCTACCATGGGAGGCTTAAACAGTGAAGACGTTCAATTCGTCAAAAACGATGCTATCCTAGCTCAAGCTGGATACGAAGTCTCACCGGCATTAAGCTCCGTCTTGCAAGATTCCCGTTACCTCATTGAGGCTCAAAAACCGGAGTTCTTTGCAGGCAAGTCCGAAATCCAGATCGAAGAATACCTTATCAACGTGATCACAAATCTTTAATTTTGAACTCGGGTGGCCGTACGAGAAATCGTTACGGCTATCTTTCGGTATCGGGAGTTTCTATGAAACTATTAGTTTTGTCATTGCTGATGCTATTGATCTCATTAGTAAGTCAAGCAGACCTCAAGGTCGTCGTCGAAAACTCATCTCACAGATATTCTGCTCACGAAAATATTTCTATAGAAAAATTCATAGAAGATGCCCTTCGACATCTTCCTCCCATCATTCGACAAGATTTGGGCAGCCTCAATCTTAGATTCACAAAGCTTGATCCCTATTCGGAAATTAAAAAGACCTGTGCAGAAGACGAACCCCTGCGCGTGGCACCTCGGTATGGTAGATTCAATAACCGAACTATAGAACTGAATGCGAACTTTCTACCTATAATTTATTCACCTCATAAAGACCGCAGTTTAAAATGCGGCCATAAAAGTATCCTGAGATTGGCACAAGCTACTCTCTTGCATGAATTGATACACGCCTATGACAGCCAGTACACACCGGATCTGCCGGCAAAAGCTCTTCGACAATTGTGCATAAGTGCGCGCACCAAGTCGCACGGCAAAGGCGATCAGAACGTCATGTCTCATGAATGTCGTGTCGAGCTCAGCCGTCGATATAGAATTTCCGATGAAGATCGGTTCCGTCATTTAACCGGGTGGAGTGATCGCAGCTCGAGCACCCACGAGCGTCGCAATCAGAATACAAGTCGACTCGCGGAATTTCATGAAGCCACTAGTCCCCAAGAGTCTCTTGCTGTAAATTCAGAGTACTTCCTGCTGGACCCGCAGTTTAAGTGCCGGCGTCCCGCCCTATTCCGGTATCTTTCCAAAAAGTTTGAATTTAACCCCGCCCAAGATGTTCAGTGCTCTCCGTTACCTTTGGTGTTTGAGAACAGGCCGACATTATTTAAAGGGTTCGATCGCCTCTATCAGATTCAACTTTTGCTTGCCGACCCCGGCGACACTATGGCTTCACGCTTTGGCCATGCTATGTTTCGGCTCGTAATCTGCGCTCCTTTTCGAAAGGCCATTAACTCAGACTGCCTGATGGACTTAAGTTCCCACTTGGTCATCTCGCCTCGAGGCATGATTGATGGGCTTAGATTTTCAAATCTAGATGGTTTAACTGGCGCCTATGACAGTCGTTTTGCCATCTATCGATTTTTAGATATTTTATCTCAGTACTCAAAAATGGAATTGCGTAATTTATCTGCCTACCCACTTCAAATTTCCAAGCTCGATCAGGACCGGCTCATCGAGGTGATCAGCGAGAAAAACTGGATTTACTCGGGTCAATTCTACTTTCTAAGCAACAACTGCGCCGGTGAAGCACTCTCTCTAATAAAGTCGCTCTTTGATCGAGCCAGCCTCCAAAAAGTATCTTCTTACTTCCTCACTCCGCAAGGCCTGAAAGACACATTGGTGAAAGAGGGACTGGTGAATGCGCAGGTCAGCGAAGGAAACTTTTTCCGTTCAAAGAGGGAAACTTACGACCGGGCATTGAACAACCTCGCTGACGTCGGAGTGGCCCAAATCGCCAGTCTAAAGAACTTCTTAATGCTCACGGTGGATCAGAAAAAAGTTCTTCTCGCTAGAATAGAGGACCTGCCTCCAACAGATCGAGTTCGCGCACGAGCTAACTTTTTAAGTTTGCAGGACTACAAAGTCTCTGATTTTCTTGCAGAGTCTATTCAGAATTCAGAGGCTCTACAAACAGAACTCGAAAAACTCAGTGCTGAACTTCATTTTCAAGCTTGGTCTCCAAGCCAGGGTTTTAATAGAAACGAAGGGTACGGGATTCCCCAGTCAGACGAGCTCCAAAAGGTGCAAGCCTACTGGAGCAAGACGAGTGATCTAAGAGATCAACTTTTAGCAAAGCTAATGGAGCGAATGGATACGGCTGCTCCTGATATTGCCAACCAATTGCGACAAGAGCGTGGTTTTCTTGAGAGCCCTTAAACAGGGCCTATATAGTTAAATAAAGGGGCGCATTGTTTTTGATAGCGAAACAGGTGCGCTCTTAAAATTAGGCCGTGGAAGCAAGGGCGTCTCAAAAATAAAACTACAAAGACGAACAACGATCCATGGAAACATCTTCAGTTTTGTCACCAAAAGTAACACTGGCAAGGCCACACCCCACGATGCGGAGGCTGACTGATTTTCCATTCGTACAAGTTCCAGAAACCGACCCCGAAATAGGGCAATTACAACTGCTGCCCCAGGTGACAGATGAGGGCGTGTAGTCACAGACCACACCCGTGCTGTTGTTAGTCACTCGCAATTTACCACTGCTAATCACGCGACCATTACGATCTTGTCCCGAGATCACCAACGGAGAAACTGTCGTCGTCGTCGAATCAAAAAGCGTCACACCGTTAAATTTAACGACTCGCTGAATCCCGTCATTTTCAAAACTATAAGCACCCGCACCGGTCTTCGTGATACGTTGCCCATAGGTGCCCGTCTTAGAAACCGTGTAGGAACCACCTTTAGCACCCTCAATAGTGAATGCAGGCACGCGTTCTACCTTGTCATTCATGGCAGAAATCGAACAAACATTATTAACGGCACCATCCGTATATGTTAACTTCACATTCCCCGAAAAAGTCGCACCGCCAAGCGTGCAATTGTTGAAATTTCGCGTGATCACATTTTGATCACAACTTCCCCAAGTGCTGGCAGACTGACAACTTGTCGCCTGCGCCGAAGGCAGAATGATATTTCTTATGAAAAGTTCTTTTTCCGAAGAGTTCGGAACAAAATGAGCAAATGATTTTTTATGACTTTCTAAAAGCGCCAGCGACCCACCGGATCCCCCTGCCTCATCGATGGATGCAAAGGTGTCACCAATTTGTTCGGCACCACCCGCAGCATCGGACAAGGAAGACAGCTCATTAAGTTTCTCACAACCTGCTGTTACAAGAAATCCCAACACCAAAACTGTCATCACCGCGCGTTTCAATAACATGTCGTTGCTCCTCAAAATAGTCACTCTTAGCCACTTATTTCATTTGAAGATCTATTTTGAGTCCTTGCTGTTAATTAGCAAAGCTATGATCACGTCGTGCCTGACCTACATCGAGTCCCCATCGACAGAACACGACAAAAGGAAGGGCTGGGTCAAAAAAAATGCCGACCCTGGGCCGGCATTTTCGACTCTAAAATTTCAAAACTCACGAACTATTTTTTAGCCACAAGTTTCAAAGTTAACTCAAACTCATCAGAGATGATTTTATCTGCAGCTAACTCTTTAAAGATATTGCCAGAGCCGTATTTCAAGCCCCACTTGGTGCGATCAATCTTTACAACGGCATCGCCTGTCACAGTGCCCTTTTCAACTTTCACAGTTGCTGGGAATTCAATCGGATTAGTCTTTCCGATCATAGTGAAATCACCTTTAACTAGAACTTTTCCTTTTTCTTTGGCCGGTGTCACACTTGTGATTTTAAAAGTGGAAGTCGGATACTTCGCAATATTGAAAAAGTCATCGCTTGAAAGGTGGCCCAAAAGTTTCGCGTGGTATTCCGCGCTGTCTTTCAAATCTTCATTGGTGATTTTCGCCATATCCATCGCAACACTTCCACCAACGACTTGCCCCTTGTCTACTTCTACTTGGCCCTCTTTAACCGCGATACCACCATTGTGGGTGCTGCCTAGTTTTTTGAAGCCTTTCCATGCGACTGTACTTGCCGCAGTATCAATTTTGAAAACTTCGGCTGCATGAACTTGCGCTGCGAACACTAATGTAAGAGCGGCAACAACTGACTTAAACATGATGATTCCCTTCATCGATCTAAATTGATCCTAATTGATTTCTTTTTGAAATTGAAACCACTCAACTATTCCGCAATTCAGCTACATGCGCAATAGCTTCCCCGACAAAGGTGAGAGCTAAATTGGATACTTTAGAAAGATATTTAATTAGGTCCTCGAACCGAACACTCGTTTTGCGGGAGTCTACCTACTGACAGATTTTTTAGAATTTAAAGAAAACAAAAACAAGGGCGCCAAAGACCGCTAAAAGATCTTTTTCAGAAAGACGCCCCAAGGCTCGACTACAAGCGCTTCAATCGCGCGATTTCCATTTTGGCGTCATTCAAAGCCGTTTGGCTGACAACCATTTGGTTTTCTTTTTCAGCCAAAAGTTTTTGCAGATGATTCATGCGAACTTCAAAGCTTTTAATCACGTTGTTGTGGCGATCAACCATTTCTTGGACTTTCGCATCAAGGCTGCGGCGTTCATTCACGCGCTGAGACAACATAGTAATCTTTTGCCCAGCTTCCGTCGCCAGTCCGTTGTGACTTTGCTCCAGACGCGATACTTGGTGTTGCTGACGTTCAAATTTGTGGTTGGATGACTTGATCAGCTCGTTCACAGTCGTGACAACCTTGTTCAACTGGTCGGCTAAGGCCTGATTCTGAGACTTGAGCTCGAAAATCTGCCGATCTGTGTTCAAATAGCTATTATTCATTGTTCCCATTGTGGAGGTGGCGCTATCCATTAAAGGGCTCTTAACGGCCTTCTTTTCACCAAATAACTCTGGGTTTAATTCCTTCTGCATATCGACCCCTTCCCTAGGATGTCAAAAATCTCTCTTCATATCATATTTTCTCTGGACTAAAATTTCAAATGTTCATAATTTAGGGTCGAGAGAAGGAACTCGAATAATGCTAAAAGTTGGGCAGCTGCTTAAATTTGTATCGGATTTAAATCCGCAAAACACGCCAACTCGCTTGTCGTTTTATAACTTTTTGAAGGGTTTTCCCCATCCTGAGGACGCGCTAACCTCTGACCTCATCGAGCTTTTTTTCAATTACTGCATGGATTATCCGCACTGGGCTTCAAACAAAGCCCAACTGGGTCATGAAGTCCGCTTTTTGTTGGAAAATTTCAATGGCTTTTACCAACAGAAATTCGACCTGAGCACCATTCGTTTTCCCCAAACCATGCAGATGATCGAAATTGAACAATCCGCCGACCTAATTGACGCAGCGAGTTCGTACATGCGCACTATTTCGGCTGGTGACGACAAATTCCGCGTCCTACCAGATCAAAATAAACGTGTAGTTGTTGTTTTACTCCGTGCCGATAAGTCAATTGAGGTTCACACCTTTGATCGCAAGTTTACAATTCGCAATGGTCTGCTTGAGCCTCTTCGTAAAGATTTGATCCTCTATTATACTTCCGACCTTGAATTGAGTCAGCATCACACCCAAAAAGTAGAAGTCGCGCCCTACATCACGGCGCACTTTAAACTTTTGGGCGATAAAGTGACCGGCGTCCTTTTGCGCGGCTATGTTTATCAAAAACTGCAAGAAATGAAGAACGAACCCTTGAAAGAGCAAACTCGTTTGCTCTTTCCGATCAAGCGTCTTGAACAATTTTTCATAGATCGTCGCACGGATCCCTATTACCAAGAACTTGTCAGCGAGCTCGAAAGAACCTGTTCTTTGGTTCAACAAGGCGATTCTCAGGCCTTAACTTGGTCTAATATCGTTTTAAACAAAGCTGAGACCGCCCTCGACAATATCTTTTTAGGAGACAAGCTCATGACCTTGCTGGTGCGGGATCTCCGCCATGCCCTGAGCGAAGTCAGCCACAAGAATATCTCCTCTTCATCGCTGACTAGTGCTATGTTGGGCGCACAACCCCTAGCTGAGGCTAACGAAGAATGTCTGAAACTAACTCCGATAAAAGAATTCGACTTAATAAACTAATTGCTGACAGTGGCCTTGCGTCCCGTCGGCATGCCGATCGCATGATCGAAGAGGGCGTTGTCACAGTAAACGGCAAAAAAGTTTACGAGTTAGGCATCAAAGTCGACCCTCAGAATGACACTATTTTGGTAGAGGGCAAAGCTTTACGCAAACCTGTCACTCAAAAACTTTTCATTATTTTCAATAAACCTAAGGGTGTTCTTACGACTATGGATGATCCCCTCGATCGTCCTACCGTTGCCGAGTATCTAGGTGACGTACCTCTGCGTGTATTCCCAGTGGGTCGTCTGGACTGGGACTCTGAAGGACTTTTGCTTCTTACTAACGATGGTGACTTTGCGAACCGCGTTTCTCATCCGAAGGCCGAAGTTACAAAAACTTACCTTGTGAAGTTAGACGGCACGCCAGAAGCCTATAAGCTCGAAAAATTACGCCGAGGAGTTCCGATCGTTGGTGGCCGCGTGTCGGCTCGCCATATTGAAAAAATTCACAAAGCGGGCGACAAAAAATCTGATAAGTACTCTTGGTACAAAATTGTGATTACAGAGGGTAAAAATCGCCAGATTCGTCAAATGTTCCAAAAAATTGGCTTTGACGTTATGAAACTTCAACGTGTGGCGATTGGTCGTTTGCGTATTGGTCACTTGAAAGTCGGCGAAATCGCTTACCTCAACACCGAAGCTGCAGAACGCGTCTTTATGGCGGATGATCCAGAGGAAGTAAAAACAAAACGGACTTATCAAGGTCGCGGGACTTCAGACAAAAAAACTGGTGCGACAAAAGTGGCAGCGGCAGCGCCTAAGCGTGCTTCTGGCAAACCAGCTCCGGTTGCAAAAGACACCAAGGGACGCAAAAAACCACCGGGTGGACCGAAGAAAGCCTTTACTGGAGCTAAGCGCGCAGGACCTGCTCGCAAAGCCAAACCACGTCCTTCTGCTAAAAATCGTAACGAAGAATAAAAACATTGAGCCCACGCCTGCGCGGTACAATTGAAATTTCAGTTGCCAGTGTGGGCTTTGGCTTCCTGGGAGTTTTTGGAAAGATGGCCTTTGGGTCCGGCCTTTCCGTGGGCGAATTTCTTTCCTACCGCTTCACTCTTGCAGCTGTGATCCTTTGGGTTTCTCTTTTACTATTTCGTCCCCGCTGGGTGATACTCTCAAGAAAACAAATTTTCATCGCGGCCCTTTTGGGAATCTTTGGTTACGCTTTATTTTCAACACTCTATTTTAAAGCGGTCGAAGGTCTCAGCGTGACCCTGGCAGCCCTTTTACTTTACACCTACCCTTTTTGGACGACGCTTTTTTCGCACTTTTTTACTCATGAAAAAGTCACCCTGAAAGAGGCAAGTACTTTAGTTGTCGCCACTTTAGGATTGTTACTTCTCTTGTGGGGACATATCGAAATTCGCGATATCACCGCCATGATTTGCGGACTCTTAGCTGCCATATCCTATGCCATTTATGTCTTAGTCTCGGGAAGGGTCCAAAAGCAAGTCCGCCCAATCACCTCTGCTTTGTACGTTATTACCTTCGGTGCTATGGCACTTTCCATTTTTCACCATCCGAGTTTTGAAAAAGTCGTCACTCTGACTCAAATTCAAGCTTCAAGTGTTTTTGGAATTGCCATTGTTTGCACAGTGCTGCCTTTAACTTTAGAACTTGCAGCCCTGCAGAAACTTCGCAGCTCCGAAGTTGCCTTACTCATGATGCTCGAACCGCTGACGGCGGCCCTCCTCGGAGCCCTCATTTATTCGGAACGACTAGAAGCACGTCAGCTTGTTGGATCTATGTTGGTTGTCGCTGCTCTGATCGCCAA
>JBBKWD010000205.1:0-15279 GCA_037968775.1 Bdellovibrio sp. | reverse complement strand
ATTTTTGCCTATTACTATCCTGAAAGTCTGCCACATTTTCAGAGGTTTAATTACATCTTTCCCCGTTCCTTCGTTACGTTTTGCCTTTAGGAAAGGACAGGCACCCGCATGAATCGTTACCGCTTTCGACGTTCTCAGCTTTTATTGCTATTTCTATTTCTGCCACTGCATTCACTCGCAGCCATACAAAATTCATTTTATTCTGAAAGCACTTACTATGAACGCTACGATCTCATCACTGAGTCGCGCCTTAAATCTCTGTATGGACTTTACGAAAGTAGTGTTTTGACCGCGGGTGCCTTTCTTGGAGTTTCGCTGCAATATCAATCTAATGGTGCCGCCGAAAGATACTATGACGACGCCGTGACACCCCAACTAGGCGTGCAACTAAGTTTCTTCAAAAAAGTCATTCTACAATTGCAAACCGGTGTTCGCCAGTTAATCCCTCCCCCTTCAGACTCACCGGATGAAACGCGAGCTCAGTGGGACCCGCGTGTGATTCTTTCTGTGGGGGATTTCTTGAATTACGCCCCCACTCAAAATGTTTTTACGGAATATTATGGCGAAGTTTCCTATGTTCCAAGAATTGATCCCACCCCTGTTTCAACATTTTCCGTAAAACAAGGCTGGCGCTTTACTCCCTATAAAAATATCTATGCCGACCCATACGGGGAGGTCTTTTTACGTAAAAGTAATAACGCCGACCTAGGCCCCTCCATCACAGAATGGCGCACCGGAGGGCGGCTAACTTGGGCCACCGCAGCTTGGACTATCGCAGGCCTCGCTTATCACAACTTTAACAAGAAAGCAGAAAGTGGCACCCTCGAAGGCCTTTTGATTTTAGGAGGACAATTCTAATGGCACTATTTGACGGAGTCCTCGAAACTTTTATTGTTCAACTGACTTATTTAGTCGTCTTCGGCGCCTTTGTATTCACGCTTGATGATATTTTTATTGATGCCGTGGCCTTTTTTAGAAAGCTCAAACCCCGCAAGATCAAAATAGCTGAACTCAAGGTCATGCAAAATCGTTCCCAAAAACATTTTGCTATCATGATCGCCAACTGGAAAGAGGCCGATGTCATAGCCCCAATGATCCGTGGAAATATTCGAGGCCTTGAATACGACAACTACACTTTTTTTATCGGCATCTATCCCAATGACACCGCCACTTGGAATGAAGCCCGTAAAATTCAGGTGCAGCATCCAGACAAAGTTGTCGTCGTCGTCAACACCCTGCCCGGCCCCACTTCAAAGGGCCAAATGCTCAACGAAATCGCCAGCAAAATCATGGCTTCCGAAAAAGTCACGGGCAAGCACTATGATCTCTTTTTACTTCAAGACTCCGAAGATGTCCTGCATCCTCACTCATTAACTTTGATGAACGACAGCAGCGAACGCGCAGACTTTGTGCAGATTCCAGTATTCTCTTTTGATGTGCCAAGGACTTCTTTAGTTGGGGGAATCTATATTGACGAATTCAGCGAGTCTCACACCAAAGATCTTTTGGTCCGACAGTGTTTAGGTGCTGCCATTCCATCAGCAGGAGTGGGCACAGCAATCTCGCGGGAGTTCATGAAGGCTGTGATGTTAAAGCAAAACGGACGTTTTTTAAATCCCGACACCCTAACTGAAGACTATCACCTTGGAATCATGACAAAACCGCTGGGTTTTAAAAGTCACTTTGCCTGTGTCGAGCTCGAAAAAACATGTGGCCAGAAAGAATTCATTGCCACTCGCGAGTACTTCCCCCATCGCATAATGGCGAGCGTCCGTCAGAAATCCAGATGGACCCTGGGCATTACCTATCAAGGCACTGACAATATAAAATGGCAAGGTGACTGGGTTGATAAGTACTTTCTTTTGCGCGACCGCAGAGCGCCCTTTAACAGTGTGCTAATTGTGCTATCTCTATTGGTGCTGATTAGCCTAAGTCTTTTTACAATTGTAAATGGCACAGCACCGTCAGCTTTGAATCATCCGGTTCTTGTCGCACTGATGTTCGCCAATGCGTTTAACATGGCGCTACGATTAATGCAGAGAGTTCGCGCCGTCCACAGAGTCAATGGCGGATCCCAGGCCTGCATGGTGCCCCTGCGATGGCTAGTGGCAAATTTTGTGAATGTTCTGGCTTCGTATCGCGCCCACAAAACCTATCATGAAAGTGTCAAATTGGGAGTACGCCCGGCTTGGGTTAAAACTGATCACCAACTTCCCAGCCATTTCGGTTTGGAAACGGAGGCACAAGTTCAATGAGGAAAAAAGATTTCATTATAGCCGTTGCTGGGATGATCTTGCTTTCGAGCGCCGTAGTCATCGGGTACTCCCAGCGTCAAAAAATCAACTGCGTGCATATTTTTTATGACCAGACTCTGGACAGTCATTACAACCAAGGGCGCGACTATGCCTTAATGTTACAGAGGCTGCTTATTTATTTTCCCGAGTTTGTTCAAGTTGTAAGTCCCATTGAGTCCTATAAACCGGGAGACCTAAATTCTTGCCCGGTGAACTTCTATATCGGGAGTGCGAAAGACAACCCTCTCCCTATAGAATTCCTAAATGACTTTGTTAAAACTCGGACGAAAACAACTTGGATCGGATTCAATATTTGGCAGCTCGGTCCTCGTCTTGGAAAATCTCTTGGCGTCGAATTTCTCGGACTGACCACAGATGAAGGTCTGAACCCCAACGGCTCGGCCATTTTTCAAGACATTCTCTATAAAGGTTTGGTTTACAAAAAAGTCGGCTTTCTCAAACGAACACCAGCTGCCATTTTAAGTGCTAAAACATTTGAGCAGGTAGAAATAAGACTCTTGGACTCATCCAAAACTCAAGTTCTAGCTGAATCTCGCCACAACGTATCCAATCGAGTTATTCCCTATATAGTGCGAACCAATAATTTTTTCTATATTGCGGATATCCCCTTTTCAGAACCAAAAAAGACGGACCGCTATTTAGTTTTTGTCGATTTGCTTTTTGATATTCTCGGAACAGAACCGCAAAGAAAGGACTTATTCGCGGTGATTAAGAAAGATCTGTAAATACTCGTCGCGGAGTTCGCAGCACGATTTGGTTGAAAGACCATACCGCTCTAACGAAGGCTGGATTCTTCAGAGAATAGTCTTTGTAGAATCCCCGTTTGCATAAACTACTTCGTCACTTCCCAGTGACTGCCATTTGTCAAATCACTAACAGAAATCCCTAACCCCGTGAGTTTTGCTCTCAGCTCGTCTGATTTTGCAAAATCCTTGGCCAAACGCGCGGCTGCTCTTTCTGCTACCAAAGCATCCACCACCGAGCGTTCGAGATTCTTCTGCTTCAACAAACGATTATCAAGATCTGTCAAAAACTCTTGAGCCGGCTCTTGAAAAAGCGCCATCATGCCACCTAGACGTTGCACAAACTTTTTGTAAGCTAAGGCCTTGCCTTGAACGGCAGCGGTCACCTTCAGGCCACGACGAACTTGAGCATTGAACAAACGAGTCGTTTCAAATAAGCACGCAAAAACTTCTGGAGTGGCAAAATCCGCATTCATCGCGGCTTCAACTTTGCTCCAGGCTTCTGTGGTTACTTTTTCAAATGATTCATCCGCTACTGTCACTTCGGGCGTCAAATAACTTTCTGCCATCGCAAGTGAAGAATAAACCTTGGCCAGCCCGCCGACGGCTCTTTCGATGCCGGCATCGCTAAAGTCACTCACACTGCGAAAGTGTACAGACAACATCATCCACTTATAGATTTCAGCAGGGTTCGTTTCTAGAAACTCGCGCATAGAAACGATATTGCCTATGGACTTGGACATTTTTTGCGCACCAAAGTTAATCATATTCCAGTGCATCCAGTACTTCACAAAAGTTTTATGGGTGCAGCCTTCACTTTGGGCGATTTCATTTTCATGATGGGGAAACAGCAAATCCATCCCGCCGCCGTGAATATCAATTTGATCTCCGAATATTTTCTGCACCATCGCCGAGCACTCAATATGCCAACCAGGACGCCCCGGCCCCCACGGGGATGGCCAAGCGACTTCACCAGGCTTGGCTGCTTTCCACAGGGCAAAATCTGAAGGGTTCCGCTTTTTATCGTCCACTTCAATTCGTGAACCCGCGATCATGTCTTCAGACTTGCGACCACTTAACTTTCCATAGCCTTCAAAAGAACTGATCGAAAAATTCACGTCGCCGTCGACAACGTATGCATTTTTGTTTTCTATAAGTTTGGCGATGACCTCTCGAATAGAATCCATATGGTCAGTCACCTTTGGATTCAAATCATGAGCTCGCAATCCCAAGGCGGCAAAGTCCTTTTTATATTCAGCAATATATTTTTCAGAGACCTCACTCGGCGTAACACCTTCGACTTGGGCGCGGTTGATGATCTTGTCATCAACATCCGTAAAATTGAGGGCATAGGTCACTTTATACCCTAAGTGCTCTAACCAATTGCGCACGAGATTAAAAAACACAACCCCGCGGAAGTTTCCTACATGCAAAAAATCATAAACCGTTGGTCCACAAACATAGATGCTGACTTCATTGTCCTTTAAAGGCGTGAAATCTTCTAACTGACGATTGAGGGTATTATAAAGTTTTAACGACATTTTATCTGTTACCTATATTAGTTTAAGAACGGCATCAGCTCGTTCGATCAAGGACTGTTTCTTCATCAGGGGCACGAGAATCTTTAATTCAGCTCCATGCGGCTTTCCAATAACCGCCACGCGAATCGGTTGAAATAAGTTTTTTCCCTTTGCGCCCGTTTTGTTTTTCACTTCATCTTGAATTTTATTAAATTCTTCTTCACTGAATTGATCTGTCGAATGGGCCGCCACAAGGTCGCGCCAAGCTTCTAATACCGGCTTGGTGGTTTCATTTAAAACCTCGCTCGACTCTGGCTGAACGACAAAGGATTTATCATTCAATGGACGATACAACTCAATCGCGTCGACCAGGGTTTCCATATAGGGCTTAAAAACTGCAATCGACTTATCCTGCCACTCTGGATCCTGCGGCAGTTCAAATTTTTCACGAGCCAAATATGGTTGAATCAACGTCCACAATTCTGAACTCGGCAAGGCCCGTAAATGTTGGGAGTTGACCCACTTAAACTTCACCCGGTCAAAAATGGCTCCGGAAGAATTCAGGCGTGAAATATCAAACTGTTTCACCATGTCTTCAAGGTCAAAGATCTCTTTGCCTTCAGGGTGCGACCATCCCAATAGTCCGATATAGTTTAGAACGGCACTTGGTAAATAACCTTCATCCTTGAGCTGACCACAAGCGACAGCACCTTTGCGCTTAGACAATTTTTGACGATCCTCATCTAAGATCAAAGAGATATGACCGAACTCTGGCAATGTAAAATTCAAAGCTTCATAGATCATCATTTGACGAAGGGTGTTCGGCAAATGCTCTTCGGCTCTGAACACATGGGTGATCTTCATAAGATGATCATCCACAGCACAACAGAAGTTATAAACGGGCATGCCATCAGAGCGCAGCAAAACGAAGTCCCCGACCATGTCAGACGGAAAACGTACTTCGCCGCGAACTAAGTCCTGAATGACATAGTCTTTTTTCAGATGTTGGGTTTTAAAGCGTACGACAGCCTTGTTGCCCGCTTTGATATGCTCTAAAGACTTCTCTAAAGACCAATCCTGGTAAGGAGAGTTGATATGAAGAGAGCGTCCCTCTTTCATCGCTTGCTCCCGCTGAGCTTCCATTTCGGCATCCGTTAGAAAGCAATAATAGGCGCCACCTGCGTGCAGGATTTGCTCTGCATATTTTTTGTAGATCGCCTGGCGTTCGCTTTGGCGGTAAGGGCCGCTGGGACCTTGATCTTGAAGGGTGACGGGGTCGACTCCCTCACTCCAATTAAGCCCCAACCAAACGAGATCGTCCACCACTCCCCGCAGGGATTCTTGAGTTGAGCGCGCCTCATCCGTGTCTTCGATTCTAAGTATGAATTCGCCCTGATTACTTTTCGCAAAAAGATAGTTATACAAGGCTGTTCTTGCGCCGCCCACGTGCAAATAGCCCGTTGGAGAGGGTGCAAAACGAACACGAGGATGCGGAGAAATTTTTGAAGACATGGGTACCCCAAGTTGAAATAAAAAAGGCCTGGTTCCTTAGAACCAAGCCTTGAATTTATTAGAAAATATTCGATTCGTCTACTAACCAGTAATACCGAAAATCGCTTTTACTTCTTCTTCCTGCAATAGCTCTTCTTGGCCAGTTGCCAATGTGAGTTCTTTTAGTAGCAAGCCACGCGCTGAATCGAGCATTTTACGCTCTCCGAATGACAGCTCTTTATCTGCTTTCAAAAGAAACAAATCGCGTAAAACTTCAGCAATTTCAAAAACCGAACCGGTTTTGATTTTTTCCATGTATTCGCGATAACGGCGATTCCATGTCTGATTATCGATTTTGATCTCTTTTTCTTTTAAGATTCCAACCACGCGGTTGGCGTCTTCTTTAGAGATGATCGGACGTAAACCTGCTGATTTTACGTTCGTCGTCGGAACCATGATTTTGAGGCCTGAATCGACCAACTGCATGTTGTAGAAGGTCACTTTTGAACCCAACATTTCTTTGGTTTCAATTGAGACTACTTTTACGACACCATATCCGGGATAAACTGCATTATCGCCGATGTTGAATGTCTGCATCTAATAACCCCCTAGACCTTAGTAGAGATACAAATAGGACCACGACCGTTCTATCAAATTTGACACGAGTTATCAAACCAGAGCGACGCGTCTTGAAATGTTTTCCGCTATTTAAGGAATCGACGAAAGCTTGGTCGTTACCAAGCTTTCGTCATAGATATTAGGCATTTAGAGCAATAAAAGGCTTATTTTGCAGTATAAACAAGAGCGTATGTTTGGCCGCCGTCACGTGATTGCGGAACATTATAACCCTTTACGATCAATTTGTAGTCTCCAGCTGGCAAACCTGAGCGCTCGATCATTTCTAAATTATTGGTGTGATCGTTCATGCTCAATGTCTGTCCGTTTGGCAAAACTAAAACTAAATCCAAATCATTAACTAGAGCTTTAGCTGCATTCGATGATCCCGGAGCATCTGTCCAAACCAAATTGGCATATACAGAACCCGCTTGTTTCAACGTGAATGCAAACACATGCTCACCACCTTGGGGCACACCTTGGCGCACGTCACTCAACGTGGTGGTGCTATCAAGTGCAACGATGTTAGACATGTCCACACGGCCATACCCCTCATCCGAATTTGGGCGACGATTCAGGATCTCTTGTCCACGAGAAGCCCCAACTTCTCCAAACTGACCTGGATACATATCCACTGCTGTGTGCAACATCACAGCCTTCATCAAAGCCGCTGAAGGATTCTGAATACCGATTTTTTCAATCACGATTTGACGGGCAATAGCCACGGCCCCGGCTGCAAGGGGTGTTGCCATCGATGTTCCACCGGACCAAGCGTAGTCTTTGTTGTAGGCACCCCAGAGATCACTCGCCCCTGGTTGTTGTGATTTCACACTCAAGATGTTTGTTCCTGGAGCCACGATATCAGGTTTGATACGGCCATCTAAAGCAGGACCACGAGAAGAGAACATCGCAAGACCGTTTTCGTTATCAGAAACATAGGAGCTAAAGATGGGCTCTGCTGGCCACGCGTCTTTTGCTGAACGCAATTTACTGATCGGTACCTGGATGCCACCTGATTTCGTATTATTCTCTGAAGCGCCGACAGTCAGAACATTTTTAGATGTTCCCGGAGAAGCCATTGAGTTGTCATCGATGCGACCATCTTTATTCAGATCCGTACCACTGTTGCCGGCAGCAAAAAGAATCAACATGTCTGGATTGTTGTAAGACCACTCATCTGTTTGAACCGCAAAACCATCGTAAGCCCCGAAAGTACGAGCTCCACCCCATGAGTTGGTGTGAATACGAGCGCCTTCCGAAAGCGCTTTCGCGAATAGGTCTCCAAGCTTGCTTGGAACACTCAAGTTTTTCATCATTGGAGACCACATGCCTTCAGCAACCATGTGAGCCTCAAAGGCTCCACCTTTTAAAAGTCCGCCTGAAGCCGTTCCACGTCCCAAAACTGATCCCGCAACATGCGTTCCGTGCCCCATTGGATCATCCCAAGTTTTAGACCACAGTCCAAATGGAAATCCAGATTGAACAGCTCCGGTGAAGTCAGCATGGATCGCGTTGACATTTCCAGAGTCTAATCCCGTGTCAGCCATTGAAACAATCTGGCCACGACCGGCGTAACCTTGAGACCAAGCCGATTCAAACTTCATCACTCGAGTTCCAGATTCGCTGCCGTCTAAATCCGTGTAGTCCCCTGCCCCTTGAGCAGAAACATCCTCCGTCAGCGAGTCATCCATCACAAAATGGAGAGACTCCATCACCGGGGTGATTTGCACGTGCTCAACTCCAGTAAGGGCTGCAACAGCCCGAACCGCTGAGCGAGGAACCAAGGCAGCAATTGATTTTCCAGAAACTACTTGAAGTTCTACTTGAGGATTCAAGGCCTTCATTTTTTGAGCAATTGAATCTGATTCACTGGCTTTAAAGGTCTTAATCAAAATACTTTGAATAGCGTTTTGATTGAAAACACTCAAAGGTGCGAACTCTGCGCTGATCTTATAAGAAGCTTCGTATGGCACAACTGCGTGCACGGATGCGTGAGTTTTTTTGAACTGCTCAAGTTTTGCAAAGTGACCGCGAACAACCAAGGCGTCATCTGGCAAATAGCCAAAGATCTCGAATTGAGCAGCCAAGGCTTTTCTGTCGCCCGCTGTGATTTTGTTTTTGAATTGCACGATGAAGTCAGAAGCAGACTTTACGTTTGCTGCTGAATACTTATGCATAACTGTCGCTGTCTCTACAGAACCCGTAGTGAGTCTCAATAAAGATCCTGCATTTGCTGAACTTGCCATCATGGCAGCGGTCACGAAAAGGCCGATGTTTCTTCCGATTTGAAGCATGATTCCCCCCTAGTATGAGGCCAAATCAGATCACGCCCAAAGTCGAGTCTCAAGAATAAAGGTAAAAAAAGGCTCTAAAGTTGATGCGCCATGACGGCAACAGAAAGGTTTCCTGCGCTGCGGCCCTTGGAGTTCATGCCGAATTCAGTTTCTCTATTATGAGGCGCGAACACCTGGGTGCGCTCTGTGCTTTTATCTTCGCCGCGAACTCTTTTAGTGACCTTCACGTCGATGTAAAGACCTTCTTCGGAGTTGAGGTGAGATTTTTTCGTAAAAAGTTCAACTAAAGTTTCGGTTTGTCCGTCATCAGAGAATTCACTGATAAAAGATTTTTTGCCAGATTTGGCGATGGTGTTGATGGAAATCGGAGAGCTGCCCTTTAAGCCCAGACGCATATTCACTTTGTATTGAGGAACATAGGCAAAACTTGAGAGAGGCGCTAACATTGAAAAGGCGAACAACATGCCGAGCATTTGAATCATATGAACACATCCTTGTGGTCTAAAAAAATTTTCGCAAATACGGACGCAGTTTGCAACGACAATTCGAAAAACTAGCTCTGCCTAAAAAATATTTTGTTCCAGCTTTTGCCGTGTTTTTTCATAGGCCTGCTCAATAAGCTCCGGCCCTCGATGCATAAGGTCCGGCCCGCAAGTTGATAAACCCTCCAGCATGACTAACTGAAATTGAGGTCCACTTTTCTTTTTCACTGCTTTGAACTCTAAATCATTTAAGAACCCGGGTGAACGCAGATAGTGACACAGAATCGGCTTTGCAGAATCAAGTCCCGCAATCGCCGCTTTGTCACGGATACCACCGTCCCAGTAGTGCCGCTTGCCAATGCGAGTGGGCTGGAACATCAGTGGCACCGCACTGGAGGCGCGAATGGCCTTGCTGACGGAGCCCTCTCTGGTAACGACCGTTTTAAATCTAAAAATATCAAAAGTTGAAATATGCAAGGGCATGACTGCTTGGGAAAAATCTTGAATAAAATGTTTTGCCAGGATCTCTTCAAGCATCTGGCCTCGCAAAAGCCCTAAGCCAAATGCTGGGTCCCAAAAGTCGGCTTTTTTGAATTGCAAAATGATGTCTTGAATCTTCTGTGGGTGAAGATCACTAGCGAGCGCCCCCGCAACAATAGCTCCAGCGCTGGCACCGGCAACCTCTTTAGGAATACAATTGGCCTCGTACAAGGCTTTCGCAAAACCACAGTGCGCATAAAAGCCGAAAAACCCCGACGACAGGGCAAGGGAAAAATCGTTTTCTTGCATCCATTTTTTTAAAGTCATGACTTCACCTTAGAATGTACTTGCACAGCTGAGTATCGATAGATCCATATTCGCTTTTTTCGCAAACTTCAACAGGAGTTCCTTCGACGCATTCAGCCCTTTTAGACTGTTATAAACAAGTGTCCAAAGCGGGACCGTTGTGATTCCTAATCGCAAGAGCCGCATTCGCTGGGTATTCATTTTATAAGTAAACAACTCCGTGATCGGAGGAGGTGGTAAGCCCACGGCCGTACTCACTCCAAAGGAATAGTAATCAGCTCCCGTACCGTCCCATGCCGGAATAACTATTGGAAAGAAAGTTTCGCCTCTTTGAGCTTTAAACCGCGCAGCCGACTTAACACTCGAGTCAAAATGGAGTCCGGTTAAAACTTTAAATCCTGCAAAGACCACGAAGCCCGAGCGAAGGCGCTCCATATTCGCTAATATATCTAAAAACATGACATCATTCACTTTATTGTAACCAATGGCGAAGGTCACGCCTAGGGAGCCGCCAACTGCTACTTTTGGAAGACCCAATGAGATTTGCCCCAACGGCGTCATAAAAAAGGTCACTTCCTTGGCGTCAGCAATTTTAACAGACTCTGTCCAGAATTTCGCATTGATAGAGTTCAAAATCTTTTCTACGGAAAGCATGCCGACTTCTCGTACCGTTTGCTGAACTCTCGATGGATCCTTTTTTTTGAAAAGTCCCATAAGTTTATTCTTAGTGGCGATCCCAGCTCCAATTGTCAAAGATTGAGAGTCTAAAATCGCAGTCATACGTTTTAAAATGTTAAGACGGATTTCTTGAAAGTTCTTTTGTTGTTCTGGGCTCAATTGCCGCATTTTTGATATCGATAACGAGTCGACGTCCACACCTCTTAAGGTGTAGCTGCGTCCTTTTTTTGTCGTCAGCGTTTCGTCGTCCAAGTGTATCAGGTCGGCCCCATCAATTGCTTCGACACTCACTTCCGTCAGATTCGTTTCACGAACTTCCCAAGACGGATCCGGAGCATTCGAGGGCTCTTGCGCAAAACAAAGGCCCGGCACGAAGGCCCAAGTCATTATGATTATTGCAGCAAATATTTTCATCCGTAACTCCTGTAGCTAACACTACGTTTTCGCCTAGCCAGTCCAGTGTTTAATCAGAACTGACTTCAAAATTTTAACTAAAACGCTTTCTGACAACGACTCCCCATTCCGGGAAGAGGTTCTGCAACTTTATTCAAAAAGTCCTCTACGGATACATAGTCCCGTACAGGGGCTGTGTTCCGCACGTTTGTTTTCCTGCGTGTTCCGCGATCGATGAGATCTACTTGCTGTTGAGCACGTGTGCGATTTACATCAGCTTCAAATTGGCTCCGCGCTTCAACTACCCACTTGTCAGCGGACGAAACAGCATAGTCTGGCACAAGTGTCATTTTGACGACTGTGGCCTTGTAGTCGACCTTTTCTTTGCTCGTAACATGCTCCAAACCGTTAGTTTGAATTTGCAATAAATAAACTGGCTTTTTTCCTTTTAAAGCATTCGCCGCACGACGAGCGTAGGCAAAAGCGCCCCACTTGGCCGTTCTTGGAAACTGCGAATTCCAGTACTGAATGACACCCTCTGGGAAATAACCCATGCCGATGCGACCTTCGCTAAAGGTTTTCATTTCCTCTAGCATAGGTTCAAAAAAGCGGTCTTGACTAAAAAAGACATCCCGGTCATTCAGCTCGCGAATCTTAAGATGTGGATAAGCTTCTTTGTTAGTTAAAACCATGGTTCGTTGCAACCCCACTGCCTCAGAAATTTGTGATACAATTCGACCGTCTAAAATTCCATAGTCGTGATTGGGTAAAATCATCACCACAGCATTCGACGGCAGCTTTGCGATTTGGGCGCGAATCTGATCCGAAGCTTGAATCTTAAACTCTGTGTCCGGTCTTAAGAAAGACTCTTCCAAATATCTTGCACCGAGGGCTTCAGAGATTTTCTCATTCTTGATACAGAACTTTGTTATATAAGAGCAAGCCGAGCTCACCGTCTTACCTTTGAAGGGAATTTTGACGCGCAGAAATTCTTCTACAAAACTCAAGTTGATTTCTTTGCCCGCCTTAAACTGATCGATATGCGACTGTAGGTCCGCCATTTCTCTTTTGACCGCTTTGAGTTTTTTTCCCTCATCCAAGGTATCCAGAATCTCAGCAAAGTCTTTCAAAATTGTATGCGTGGCAACAGCCACATTGCCTTCAACCAAAAGCAACGACTTCTTAAGGTCTCTGTCGCGATCTAAATCAATAAAGACTTTCCGATACTTGAGCACCAGGTCATCGATTTGCTTGTTAAGCTCCTCTTGCACGGCTTGGGACAAATTAATGATCGTTTCTCGCTCCTTAAAGTCGAGTTGAGACATTTCAAGCACCTGAGGTAAAAACACTCGCTCAATTTGTTGATTAAAGGCCGCGCGGAAGGTGTTCACTTTATTGATATAGGGCGAATCGCTGTCCATGGCGACAACAGTGCCCTGACCTTTGCGACTTTCAAGATACTCAAGGGCCAAGTTCTTTTCGAGCTCGCCGATAATATTTGGCAAGAGTTTTACATCCATGGAATATTTCTTGCCCTTCATTTCCGCCTTTTCCTTTTCCATGCGGATTTCTCTTGCTTTATTTAAGATCGTTGAACCCGACATAAACGAGGTCAACGCTGGAGGACGCGGCATTACGATAGCAACTGGATCGCGCCAAAAGTTTTGATAACTGGCATGAGCCACTCGCAACTTAAGTGGAATCATTCTGTTGATATCAAAGCGTCGCTCTGCCGTTTGCAAAAGTCGTTCAAAATCGCTTTTTTGGGTTTGAATATCGGAGATAGAAACTTCTTTGTCGGCACGCCCAAGCTTTAAGAGTCGCGCGTTGAGAGCTTCAACCTCAGACAACAATCTTTGTATATCTTTGACGTCGGTCTCATTGACAACACCTTGAGCTGCGGATTCTTTACTCAAATGAATGAATTCAACCAGCTTGCGGCCAAAGTGTGTGACTTCGGTGCGCATTTGCATTGTTTCATAAACGCCTTTATGCGGCTTAGTCACTTCGTCGGTAAATTTACCGACTTTAAAAGCTGTTACTTTTTTAGCGATTTCTTTCTCTAAAGATTCTAAATCTTCGCCCACTTGAAAACGCTCGGCCCAATCGACATACCAAGGCTGATAGTAGAAATCTGCCTGAATCTTTGCATAGGATTTAAATGCCAGAAAGCCCGTTTTTTCTCGAAAATAAGATGACAATGCGGATCCGATGGCGGTGCCGTACTTCAAAACCAAACGCTCCAATGTAGGACCTAACTTAGGTTCAAGATCCTCAATCAGCAAAGGTACTTTGGCAGCCTTCAGATCTAGGTAATAGTCCACGTCGACATTGCGTCGCGTGGTTTTATAAAAGGTCAACATGTCCCCGCGATTTTGGGACATCAACATATCAGCAAAGTCGGCCAAGGGCATCGGCCCCATAAAATAGATACCGTTGTTGTACTTGCGAAAGAGTTCCTTATCATGGCCTTCAATCGTTTCATTTCTCCAATTCCAATACCGCTTCACGTGGTACCAACTGGTCCAAGCGGAAGCCAAGCCTTCGATATCCATCAAAACTTGCATAAGACGTTTTTTAGAATTTTTAATGTCCTTTAGGTCTTTTGAGCGAGGTCCAATTTGTCCAATATATAAATGAGAAGCATCATGGGTGGGAAAATGAAGTCGCCCCACCTTGGAGCGCAAGGTAAAGCCAAACTGCGCTTCTGGCTCAACCGGATTCGTTATGACATACGATCCATAAAGATCAAAAAAGTTTTGAAAGTTATTATTGGACCCAACTCCCATTGTGACCCCGCGTTTAGCGAGATCCCACGAGAATCGTTCGAGGTCACGGTACTCCATCGCATTAATTTCTTTGATTTCAGGAATAGTTTTTTCCAAATCGATATCGGGGGCTTTATTTAAGAAAAAGTCCTCCGGAGAGATCAAGGTCACACCTGGGATAGGACTGGGCGTATAGCCCGACTCTTGAGACCAACCCACGGAAGGGACGGCCAAAGTTACGGATAGGTATACATACAATAGTCTGCCCGATAAGGTTTTCATACGATTCTCCTCATTGAGATAGAAAGCAAATGCAAAGCCAACTTAAGTACGATATATCCATAGAAGGCCGTCTCAAGTTGAGATGCCCCTCAGAAACTGCAAAAAACGTCAACGAGCTGCCCAGAGGATGAGCGGTACCCTATGAGTTTAAATGTGCTTAATTTTCTTCTTTGTGTTCCGCTCATATTGATTCTTTTTTGGCTGGCGGCTCATCTTCTGCTCTTTTGCACATCTCGACTCTTTCTCTACCAGTGGTGGAGAGTTCCTCAATACGGTAAAGTTCCGGTTGAAGCCGAGGTCCTTAGTTTTCTAAAAAGTTCGAGACGTCTTTATGCTTGGTATTTCACACCGAAAATTCCACAACCCCAAAAATGGGTCGTTTTCTTTCACGGAAACTACACGACAATCGACAGACAAATGGATGCCGTGAACGGCTATCTTCAGCTTGGGTATCAAGTTCTTCTGCCCGAGTACCACGGATTTCGCCATTTAAAAGGATGGCCCAATCGCAAAAAAATTCGCGATGACCTGCTCGAACTTATTCGCAACGTCGCGAATCAAAAGAAATTATCTCTGTCGGATTGTGTTTTTCATTGTTTTTCATTAGGTGGCCTCATTGGACCCGACTTGATATCTGATATCACACCGGCATCTGTCATCGTAGAAGCCTCGGTGCCCTCACCCAAAGAGTTTATGAAAGCCTTTGGCATCTCTCATCGGATTTTAATCGATCGGTATGACAATCTCCCTCTGCTGCAAAAGTTTCCTGGAAAAGTATTGGTCATCTCCTATCTTAAAGACGCCATTATACCACCGCGCTTCATGCGTGCCTTTAGGGACCAACTTCCAGAGGCAAAATTTGTCGAATGGAATCAAGAACACAATTCGATTCGCCAGTCCAACGAGGCGGAT
>JBBKWD010000204.1:0-11100 GCA_037968775.1 Bdellovibrio sp. | reverse complement strand
GTCTTTGGTGACATGCCCAATTAAAATCACCGTAATGCCATCTTGTTTTGCCAGTCCCATCAAATGACCCGCACATTCCCGAACTTGGGAGACAGATCCCGGAGCTGCCTGTAAATCTGGCAAATACATAGTCTGAATAGAGTCGACAACCAGGACATCTGGTTTTTTAAAACGAGCTAGCTCCATGATTGTGTGCAAATTGCTTTCGCAGCCCACTTCAATCAACGGGGAGCGAATGTCCAAGCGGTGCGCGCGCGATCCGGTTTGGGAAACGCTTTCCTCGCCTGAGATGTACAAAACCTTGTGTTTATTTTTGGCAAGTCCACCAGCCATTTGCAGTAAAAGAGTCGATTTGCCAATTCCCGGAGAGCCTCCAAGTAAAACAAAGCTGCCTTTAGCTAAGCCGCCACCCAGTACACGATTGAGCTCTTCATAAGACGTGTCAAAGCGGTCCAACTTCATTTCTTCTAGACCTTGATCTAGGGAAATGGGTTTATTAGGTGCGGCACCCTTTTCGGCCGACGCTGTGGACCAACCGCGAGTTTTGACCTCGGCCATCTGCAGCTCTTCGACATAGGAGTTCCACGCACCGCAGTCAGAGCATTTTCCTTCCCACCTTGGACGTTGGGCCCCACAATTTTGACAGGTATAGATCGTTTTAGATTTCGATTTTGCCATGAATATTCGGTATCATTATTAAGAGCCACTGACAAGAGACAAGAGTCAGGGCAAGAAGTGTGCGGTTTCCAATGGATGGACGACCGTCGGACGAGGGAGTGGACGAGTGGTATATTTAAAGACCTCAGTGAAGGCCGTTGTGATTTCGTGTTTAATGGCGTGTCTAGTGAGCACAGGGGCTTTGGCCGAGTCTCCCGAAAAAGATAGCAGTCTTGTGGCCTTCAAAAAGGCTATGGATCAATACAAAGCCTCGCAATACGATCAAGCCGTCGTCTCTTTGGAAAATGTTTTGAAAGAGAAAACCTCTCTTGAGGAATATGCGCGTTTTTATTTGGCGCAATCTCTGATTAAAATTTCCAAGTGGGATGATGCTGAAAGAGAACTGCAAAAAATCTTAAAGCTTTCGCCGAACGTAAAAATGTCGATCGAGGTGTCCAATCTCTTGGGCCAAGTGGCTTTAGAGAAGAAGAACTATAAATTTGCAGCTCTCCAATTTCAAAAACTCGAGCGTCGTACGCGCAACACTGAAGACCATCCCGATGTGGTTTATAATTTAGCCGTGGCAGAACAGGGCTTGGGTCATTTTTCAAACAAATGCAAATGGCTCACGAAGCTATATGAAAATTACCCGAACTACTCGAAAGTTAAAGACTGGAGTGTGGATCTGGCGGCGAATGAGTTTGAAGGCAAGCCATCAGATTGCAAAGTCACGGCTGATGATTTCAGAACTCGCGTCCGCTATTTGTTGTGGGCGGGCCTAGATCAAAAAGCCCAAAATGAAATTAATCTGATGAAAAGTAAGCTGTCGAAGTCCGATAAATATTTGGCAGATAAACTACAAGCGCAGTTCTACGTACAAGAGGGCGAGGTCGTAAAGGCCGTCGAAATATTAAAGCCTTATTATGAAAGCAATAAAAAAAATTTCGACTTTTTGATACTGTTTGCTTCTGCTTCTTCACGAGCAGGGGAGTCGCAACTTGCAGTCGGTTCTTATTATGCGGCTTACAAACTGGCGCCGCGCTCCAAGACGGCTCGGCAGGCTTTGTATCAATCCGCATTCTTAAGTTACCAGTTCCAGGATTACGATGGGGCGTCTCGCCGTTTTCAAGAGTTCATGAAAGTTTATCCTACTTCAGGATTGAACCGGGACGCCAAGTGGCACTTGGCTTGGCTAAAGTATCTGAAAGGCGATTACGATGGTTCTCTGAAGGCCTTTAATGACCTGCAAAAAGAAAAGAAGAAATCCCGCAGCGCTTGGAAATCCTTTCCGCAAGATAGGATTTCGTACTGGATAGCGATGAGTCTTTTTCGTCAAGGAAAAGTAGAGCCCGCTCGCAATCTGATGGAGAATTTGGCCAAGGATCCAATGCTGGGTTACTATGCTATCGCAGCCCAAGCTCGCCTCAAGAAAATGGAAGCGATAAAAGAGCCTAAAGTTCCTATGTCGCCTTTGGCCGTTCGCCCAAGACTGATTTCTCGTTTTTCGGCTAGCGAGTTTTTGATGCCAGCTTTAGAGAGTGACTATCGTGGAGATGATTCTGAATCCGAAGACAATATGCTGCTCACTCAATATTCATCGGATGAAGAATCCGAAGGTGATGAAGAAGCGGATGCCTCTGACAATCCAGATTTGAAAACAGTCGATGTCGGGCCCACTGAAGATGGTTCTGACGTTGCGAGTGAAAAAGTGACGACCTTTTCTAACCCCGTGCTGATGAAACGCTTTGAGCGTGCACGCGATATGATGATCATCGGTGAAAATGAGTGGGCGCGGTGGGATCTCTATGACATCGAAAAGAAAACCAAAAATCGCGACTACTTGCGCACTTTGATGGGCGAGTACAACACGGCCGGGCACTACAATCGTTCGGCCTATATTGCACAAATCACCTTTGGTGGTCAGCGGGCACATAACGGTCTGGAAGGCGTGCGCTATCTCTGGGAATTCGCCTATCCGAAGGCCTATGATGAAGAAGTTGGAAAATACACCAAAAAATTCTCAGTCCCTCAAGAGTTAGTTTGGGGAATTATGAGGGCCGAGACAAACTATCGCCGTGATGCCATTTCTCCGGTGGGTGCGATGGGCTTGATGCAGGTTATGCCATTTACAGGCTATAAAGTTGCGGCGTTATTGAATGAAAAAAACTTCAAGCCGACAATGTTATTGCAACCAGAAACCTCGGTAAAGATGGGATCCCGGTATTTAAAGCGCTTGATGGACCGTTTTGAAAATACGATTCCGTTGGTAGCAGCAGGATACAATGCAGGACCTCATCGAGTGAAAAACTGGTTATCGTCTTTTGGTAATTTGGAAACGGATGAGTTCATCGAGCACATTCCGTTTCTCGAGACCCGTAACTACGTGAAGCGCGTAGTTTCGAACGTCTATGTTTATGGTCAATTATATGGCAACAAAGTGGATTTGTTCCCCTACCTAGCTGGCACAGTGCCGGTCAAGTTTACTTCAGAGGTGGCGGGTAAGGAAGACTGGGACGACATCTAAGAGTGAGCGGATTTTCATTTGTTAGTAAAAAAATTCTAGAATTATTTGCGTCGCTAGGGGTCCTAGCGACGCTGCTTTTTTTTCTTCTGAAGCTTTTGCCCGGTGGACCATTTGACTCTGAAAAACCTTTAGACCCCTTGGTGTATGAAAGCCTGCAGAAAAGCTATGGACTCGGGGAATCCTTTGGTTCTCAGGTCTTTCACTATCTGACTTCATTGTTGCAAGGGGACTTGGGAGTCTCTATGGTGCGTCCTGGGCAAACCGTGTCAGAGATTATCGCCCGTAGCTTCTCGAGCACTTTGATTCTGAACTCCCTGGCTTTGATCATTGTCGTGTTAGGTTCACTCTCTTTAAGTGTCGTCTTGGTTCGTTATCGCGACGGATGGTTTGAGGCCCTCGTTGATCAGGTCCTAGTTGTATGTTTGTCTTTGCCCAGTCTTTTCTGGGGACCTTTATTGATTTTTATTTTTGCTTTCTATTGGAATCTTTTGCCAGTGGCTTTGTTGGAGTCCCCTTCGTCTTATATTCTCCCTTTGGTGACTTTATGCTTACGACCGCTGGCTACCTTGGTTCGACTTCTTAAAAATTCGCTTTACGAAAACTTACAGCAAGACTACACACGCACGGCCGTTGCCAAGGGTTTAAGTTCTTGGGCGGTGTTGTTGCGGCATGTGTTGCGGAATTCCTTTGTGGCTTTCATCAGCTATCTAGGCCCATTAAGTGTGTCGCTGATTTCGGGTTCGTTTATGGTCGAACTACTTTTTGCTGTGCCAGGAATGGGCAGTGAATTTATTTTAGCTTTGAATGATCGCGACTATACTTTGATTGCTGGTTTGACCTTGTTTTACGGTAGTCTGCTTTTAATTGTTAATTCAGCGGCGGACATATTATTGCGGCGTTTGGATCCGCGCATGCGGGAGGAATTATGAAAAAAACTTTTCTCCTGATCGCTTGGGTATTCCTTGCAATATTGGCAATTGCTGTGACTGTCGGTCCTTTTCTCGTAGATGCCTATTCTCAGAATATGGAAACGATTTTGGTTGGTCCTAGTTTTTCCCATTGGATGGGCACAGATTCTTTAGGGCGGGACTTGTTTGCCCGAGTACTTGTGGGGGGACGAGTGTCCTTGTTCATTGGTCTTGTTAGTGCTGTTCTGACTTTTTTCTGGGGCTTCTTTTATGGGGCCTGTGCCGGTTGGTTCGAAGGACGTATCGATCGTTTGATGATGCGCTTTTGTGATATCTTGATGGCGATACCAAGTTTTATTTTAGTGTCGGTTTTAATACTGTTGTTTCAAGCCCTGTGGTCTTCCTTAGATCCATTTGTTTCGACCCTTGTGGGGTTGTGTTTAGGAATTTCAGCGACTCACTGGATGGCCTTAGCCAGGTTGACTCGAGGTTTAGTAATTGAGATCAAGCGTCGGCCCTTTATTGAAGCCGCGACGGCCCTGGGGGGATCGCGATCCCATATTATTCGCCAGCATATTTTGCCCCATATATTAAATCCGCTGCTAATTTTGGTGGCCTTGCAAATTCCGACCAGTGTCCTTTATGAAAGTTTTATGAGCTTTATTGGTTTGGGAATTCATCCGCCAGAGGCCAGCTGGGGAATCCTAGTTCGCGAAGGATGGAAGACTCTTTCAAGTTTTCCGCATCTTTTACTCTTTCCTTCTTTGGTTCTATTTTTGACTGTCTGGAGTTTTCATACTTTGCTCGATCGTCATCGTTTCCAGGGAAATCGATAGTTCCTTAGTCCGTGCCTTTTTGAAAATGAAAACCATAGTTGATCATTTTGTCCATGATTATTGGGGGCAGATGTTTTCCAAGGAAGGCCTGCACGTGAATGGCTTTGCCCACTAAATAGGATGTGTCGGCGTGTTTGGATTCAATGGCCGCCACTAAACATTTAGTAACCTCTTGAACCGGGACAGCCTGTTGCGCGGCCTTCGAGACTCCGACCTTCAATTTATCAATGGCCTCACCATAGGTGTCTCGTAACTCAGGGCTGAGTTGCTGCTCTTGAACTTCACTGGCGCGAAAAGATTTTTCCCAAATTTCTGTGCGAATAGGGCCTGCTTCAATTAAAATGACTTGCACACCTAACCTAGAAATTTCTCTGCGCAAGGAATCTGTAAAGGCCCGCAAGGCGAATTTAGAGGCTACATAGGGACCTAAGAACGGGGTGGCAATTCGCCCACTGATAGATCCAATATTAATGACCCGCCCTTTGGTTTTTCGCAGCAAGGGCAAAAAATGGTGGGTCATGTTGACGGCCGCAAAAAAGTTCACTTCAAAAATTTCCTTCCAATCTTCTTGCCGCAGGGATTCAATTGGGCCACCGATGGCAATTCCTGCATTGTTAATTAGAATGAGTTCCTCATTGTGCAAAATATGGGAGGTAATTTCCGACTTTGCATTTTGAATATCCTCCTCAGAGGTCACATCCAGTTGCAAGATATGGAGGTGTTTAGGGAAGCGTTCCTTTAGGCGATCTAAGACATCAGGCTTGCGTACGCCGGCCCATACTTGGTGTCCTCTACGGCAGAGTTCCTCGGCAGCGGCATAGCCGATTCCAGTTGAAGATCCCGTAATCAACACGTGTTTTTTTGCTGACATAAAAACCTCGATGTTCCAGATGGTTTTTAAATGCTGTCACAGTGTCTCCATTTTAAAGAGTTCGGATCCGGGGGTAAAGTCTAGAGTCGCGTTGAGGGCACCCAGCCACCAAAGGTGGCTTCTAAAAACTCTGCGCAAGACAAAGTCAAATGGTCCTGTCCGTGTCGAGCGACAACCTGCACGCCCAAAGGAAGTCCGTCAGCATTAAGTCCCATGGGAACTGAGGTTGCGGGTGTTCCTAGCATGGTAAAGAGCCCCGTATAAATAAAATCAAAGGGAGACCAAAGGACAGCTCGGTGTCTCGGCGCCACACGTGAATGTGGTGGCAAAATTAAGAGTCCTGTGTCACCCAACCTCCTGCTTAAGTCCCGCTTCATTTCTTCGAGGGCAAGAAGCTTGTCTTGAAGGTCACCTTTTGCAAATCCTAAAATTTCAATCATCGCCAAGGCCAGATTTGGAAAGGTGTGATCACCCTTGCCGAGTCCGAGCTTTAGAAATTCTTTACCGATATAAAGATGATTTGTGGGTCCCATCAGAACTTCGTGAAATTCTTTTATCTTCGAGCTCCTGAGGGCTGCCAGCCAAAGCTCTGTGCCACGCAAAAAAAAGCGTGAAGGCAGTTCTTCGACATCAGCTCCCAACTCCTCGAAAAGTTTTCCGCAATTAACAATGACCTGAGCAAGTTCCTTGTCAGTTTTGCGAGCTCCATGAAAATTCGGAGAGGGGCAAATTAAGATCTTTCGACCTTGCCATTTTTTATCATCAGCAAGCAACTTTGAATCGTGCAAGGTTCGAGTGTCAGCAGTGTCTCCACCCATCATCAATTCAGTCAGTAAACGCAAGTCCGAAGCTTTTCGCGCCAAGGGACCGGCTGAAGTAAAGGGATACTTTTCTTTCGCAATTTCAGCCGGGATACCCTCCATGCCAAAAGGAAAATGACCCGCAAGTGGCAACCAATAGCGCGAAGGCTTATGGCCAAAGACACCACAGAAAAATGCAGGAATGCGAATGCTGCCGCCGATATCACTGCCAAGACCAAAGGGCGAGGCCCCAGCACCGATCAGGGCCCCTTCACCGCCGCTGCTGCCGCCTGAAGTTTTCGTGAGGTCATAGGGATTATTGGTGCGACCATAAACTGGATTTTGCGTTTCAAACCACAGGCCTAACTCTGGGACATTGGTCGTCCCCATTGGAATAGCACCTGCAGATCGCATGCGTTGAAGAATTGTAGCATCCCAATCCATGACCTCATTACGATGATGAATGCTGCCACCAGTGCGCTTCATGCCGGAATAAGCGAACATTTCTTTTACAGTAAAAGGGACTCCAAAAAGAGGCGGTAGAGTTTCCGGTTTGGTCGCCAAGAAATCCGTTTGTTCACGCGCCATTTTTTTGGCACGCACAAAGTCGTTTTCCACCATAGCGTTGAGTTTTGGATTTACTTGTTCAATGCGGTGAATATGGGCATCAAGGACTTCGGAAGGAGATACTTCGTGGACGGCTACACGTCGGGCCAATTCAGAAGCGGAGAGAGTTAAAAGTTCGTTCATAAACGTTTTCTCCTGAAGTGCATCTAGCAGAGTGGTCTGAGTAAATTCTCTCTGACTGGTGACCAACACTGTGAGGTGCTTGCTCTAAAACTGCTGAGATTCGTCCCTGTACAGCTGCCCACTGTGTTTTTCGTGGTGGCCATCCTGAGCGGCCTTTCGGATGCGCACGATGCGCTTCAGATCTTGGTACTTTCTTTTTGCCGGGAATTTACTCTACCTGAGAGTTCCGAGAGTACTCTCTCGGAACTGCCGTTTGAGCCAAAGCACAAATGAGCAGCACCAAGCAAACACGAAAACGGAGTCGCAAGAATTCTCTTGCCTGCTCCGTCGCTACTAAACCACGTCTAAACATTAAACCTAAAGAAAAGAATGTCGCCATCTTTGACGAGATATTCTTTTCCTTCGACACGGTATTTACCCGCGTCTTTAACAGCTTGCTCTGATTTTAAGGCGAACAGATCCTCGCAATGATAAGTCTCAGCTCGGATAAAACCTTTTTCAAAGTCAGTATGAATCACACCAGCAGCTTGAGGCGCTTTGAAACCTGCGCGAATTGTCCAAGCCCGCACTTCTTTTTCACCTGCTGTAAAGTAAGTGTACAGACCCAACAGAGAGTAAGCTTCGCGAATCAAGCGGTTCAAACCAGGCTCTGTCGCGCCCATTGCAGAAAGGAACTCCACGCGCTCTTCGGGAGGTAGCAAGGCAATGTCGGCTTCCATCGCAGAACAAATTAAAATCGTTTTGTTGTTTTCTTTGATGGCTAAATTTTCAACAGACTTGGTCCATTCATTGCCACCAGCAGCAAAGTCGGTGTCGTCAACATTCATCGCATACAGAACTGGCTTTGCCGTTAACAGATGCATTTCATTTCTAAATGGAATTTCAAGATCGTCCAAGTTGACAGAACGGGCCGGAAGACCCGCATCCAAAGCGGCTTTGATCTTTTTGATAACTTCAAATTCCATCTTCACTTTTTTATCTTGTGAAGATTTAGCCAACTTTTCAACGCGAGCATGGCGTTTATCAACAGAGTCCATGTCAGCTAAAAGCAATTCTGTATTGATGATCTCAATGTCTCGCAAAGGTTCTACAGAGCCCGCGACGTGAATGATGTTTGGATCGTCAAAACAACGGACCACATGTACAATCGCATCCGTCTGGCGTATATGGGACAAGAACTGGTTGCCCAGGCCCTCGCCTTGCGAGGCTCCTTTTACGATACCGGCGATATCAACGAACTCCATTGTTGTGGGAATTACTTTTTGCGGTTTAACGAAGCCTGTGATTTGGTCCAAACGGAAATCGGGAACGGTGACTACGCCGACATTGGGGTCGATCGTACAAAATGGGTAGTTTGCTGCTTCGGCTTTTGCTGAAGTGAGAGCATTAAAAAGGGTGCTCTTACCCACATTCGGAAGACCCACGATACCAACTTGCAAAGCCATAGAAATTACCCTTCAAAGAAGTCTAAAAGTCGTTATAAAGAATGCCCGGACTCTATCCTAAGCGTTGAATTTTGTCGAAGCTTTTTGGACGCCGTCGTGAATGATGGCCTCTAGGGCGTCACAGGCTTTATTAAGAAAATCAGGCATCTGCTCAAACTCTTCTTTAGCAAACTTACCCAAAACATAGTCAGCGACGTTAAACTGAGGATTCTCGGGACGCCCCACGCCCAAACGCAGTCTGACATAGTCGGCAGAGCCCAAAAGTCCTGAAATACTCTTAATGCCGTTGTGGCCACCGTGACCGCGGTTTTTTTGAATCTTCATCTGCGCAAAGGGTTGGTCAATTTCATCGTGCAGAACAATCAGGTGATCTTGAGGAATTTTATAAAATCCCATTAAGGGCTGCACGGATTCGCCGGACAAGTTCATAAAGGTCTGAGGCTTGCAAAAAATAACGGGATGATCACCGATCTTAGTTTGAAAAATTTCAGCTTTGAACTGGTTTTTTGCTGGGGGATTGCCCAGGCCTTGCAACATATAATCAACGGCCATAAAGCCGATATTGTGACGAGTGAGTTTGTACTCACCACCAGGATTTCCCAGTCCGACAACTAACCACATAGATCAAGCCCTTCAAAAAAGAAAAGCAGCTCTTTATGGGAGCTGCTTTTTTTAGAACAAGTTATTCGAATCTGCAATTACTTGCAGTCGTCATTACTTCTTCGCTGCTGGTTTAGCACCTGCTGCTGGCTTTGCGCCCGCTGCTGGAGCTGCTGCTGCAGGAGCCGCTGCAACTGGAGCTGCGACAACTTCTTCTTCTTGAGCACTAACAACTGCAAGAGTTTGTTCCGCACCAGTGATCATTTTTGTAGAACCAGTGACTTTTAAGTCAGAAACGTGAACGGCATCGCCCACACCCAAACCAGAAACGTCAACAGTGAAGAACTCAGGAATTTCAGTTGGCAAACACTCAACTTCAACTTGACGAGAAACTTGGTTCAGAAGTCCGCCATCAGCAATACCCACTGGCTTACCTTCAAGACGGATTTCAACGTGAACGCGAACAGCTTTAGTCAAATCAAGAGCGATGAAATCTAAATGTTGTGGACGACGAGACAAAGGGTGAACGTCAACTTGCTTGATCAAAACAACTTTGCCGTTAACGTTCTTGTCAGTGCTTTTCAATGTGAAAAGAGCATTCTCGTAAGCACGAGTGTTGTACTTAACAACGTCACCTTCGTAAACTTGAAGGTTCGTTGGAGCCACGGCGCCGTAAACGATAGCAGGAACTTTACGAGCGTTACGAAGAGAGCGGCTGTTGTGTTTGCCGGGCTCACGAGCTTCTACGTTTAATTCGATTCTTGTTTTCATAATGGTGTCCTCTAGTCCGATAGATGAACTGGTTGCGGAAAACTCTCTCAAAACACTCACCTGCTTTGTCGCTGCGTCGGCGGCGTACTATTCGTACGCTGTTCTCAGCCCTAGTTTTTCAGGCTTCGCGCATCTGAGTATTTTGAGAGAGTTTTCCAAGTTTGTTTGGTTTAAAAACTTCTCTAGTTCGTCGTTGGTTTTTTAATCGAATAAACTGCTTACGGAGTCGTTGCCGTGGATTCTTTTTATCGCTTCTGCTAAAACAGGGGCGACTGAGATCACTTCAATTTTTCCGCAGTTTATTGCTGCCTCTGAAAGTGGGATTGTGTCCGTGACCCATACTTTTTCAATAGGGCTGTCTTTCAAACGGCTGATCGCAGGTCCCGATAAAACGGGGTGCGTTGCAACGGCGAACACACGTTTTGCCCCATTCTTGTAGAGGCTGTCAACTGCTTGTGTAAGAGTTCCCGCCGTATCAATCATATCATCCACAATAACGGCCGTTTTTCCTGTGACATCCCCGATTAAATGCAGAGCTTTGGCCTCATTTGGTCCCGTTCGGCGTTTATCGATGATGGCCATAGAAGATTCAATTCTTTTGGCAAAAGCCCGGGTTCTTTCAACCCCACCAGCATCTGGACTCACCGCAACAAAATCAGACCCTTGGCCATAAGATTCCCGCCAAGCGCGAGCCAGTGTCGGAATTGCAAATAAATGGTCCACCGGGACATTGAAGAAACCTTGGATTTGGGCGGCATGCAGGTCCACCGAAACCACGCGGTCGGCACCAGCCGTTGTGATTAGATCTGCCATCAACTTGGCTGAAATCGGGGCGCGGGGGGCGACTTTGCGATCCTGCCGAGCATAGCCGAAATAAGGTATGACGGCCGTGATTGATGCGGCGGAGGCTCGTCGAAGGGCATCGAGCATTATAAATA
>JBBKWD010000203.1:0-5819 GCA_037968775.1 Bdellovibrio sp. | reverse complement strand
AATGGCGCGGGTAAATCCACTCTGCTAAAAATTCTGGCGGGTGTGATGGACGCCGACAAAGGGGACGTCACCCCGAAAAAAGGTCTTCGCATGGGTTATTTGGAGCAATCTCCAGAATTCAACCCCAACGAAACCATTCTTGAAGCGATCATGAGCAAGGCCCTCGATGAGGACGAAGCCATCGGACCCGCTTATGAGTGGTTGGCGAAGTTAGATCTGGCCCAATTCGGTGCGGAGTTTTTAGTAAAAGAACTTTCCGGTGGTTGGCAGAAGCGTGTGGCGTTAGCGCGTGAATTGGTTTTAGACCCTGAACTTTTATTGCTCGATGAACCGACGAATCACTTGGATGTGACTTCGATCATGTGGCTTGAGGAGTTTTTAGGAAAAGCCCCTTTTGCGGCTTTGATTATCACGCATGATCGTTTGTTCTTGCAGCGGGTAACAAATAAAATTTTTGATTTGGATCCCAAAAATCCTCAGTATCTGTTGAGCATTGCGGGTGGTTACTTAGATTACCTTGAAGCCAAAGACATTTTAGTAAAAGGCCAAGAATCCAAAGAGCTGGTGATGAAGAATACCTTGCGCCGAGAAACCGAATGGTTGCGCCGAGGGGCCAAGGCTCGTTTGACCAAGCAGAAAGCTCGTATCGACAGAGCTTATGAGCTTAAGGATGACGTTTCTGATTTGAGTGCACGTAATGCGGCCCGAACAGTTAAAATAGATTTTAAAGAGGCTGATCGCAATCCGCAAAAACTGATCGAGGCGACGAAGATTTCTAAAGCTTATGGAGACAGGGTTCTTTTTAAAGATTGGACTTACCTTGTGAATCCCAAGACTCGCTTGGCCCTCCTAGGGGACAACGGTTCTGGAAAGTCCACTTTGATTCGCATTTTGCTGGGGGAAGAACAGCCAGACACTGGTAAAATCCAACAAGCAGAACGATTGAAAATTGCTTACTTTGAGCAAAATCGTCAGACTTTGAATCCTAATTTGTCGGTATTAAAAAACATCTGTTCTGATGGGGACTATGTTCACTATCAAGGGACTTATGTTTTTGCTCGCAGTTACCTAGAGCGTTTCTTATTCAATCGCCAGCAAATGGATCTGCCCGTGGCTAAGCTGTCGGGTGGGGAGCAAAGTCGTTTGCGAATTGCCCAGCTGATGCTGTTAGAGGCTCAAGTGTTGATTCTGGATGAACCGACGAATGACTTGGATGTGGCGACGCTGACGGTTTTAGAGGACTCTTTAAGGGACTTTAATGGGGCCGTGATCTTGGTCACGCATGATCGATATTTTATGGATCAAGTGGCCCATGATATCTTAGCCTTCCATCGCAATGACGATGGCGAACCTTCGCTTGAAAGTTTTGCTGGATATTTGCAGTGGGAAGAGTGGTTCGAAGAACAAAAAGAGCAGACTCTTTTAAAAGAACAGCAGCAGAAAAAAGAGGCCAAAAAAGAAGCCAAGGCCAAAGCAGGCAAGCTGACTTTTAATGAAAAGTTTGAGCTTGAGAATATGGAAAAGAATATTCACGAATTCGAGGCCAAGCTCACAAACTTGCAGACAGAGGCGGCTAAGCCTGAGGTAGCCAGTGCTGCGACGAAGCTGCAGGAGATCTTTACGGAGATCACGAAACTTCAGGAAACAGTGGATGCGATGTACAAGCGTTGGAGTGAACTTGAGGCGAAGGCTAAGGGCGGTTGATCGCTTTGTGCAGCTGTTCGTAGTTCTTGAACTGGATGTGTCCATAACCACTTGTTTGAGAGAAAAAATCTGAATTTTACGCACAGACATTCCGGCCGAAGTTAAAACTTAATTTCGGTCGGGAATGCTATCATCGGTTTTGGTCCAAAACTCACGTCTTAAAGATCGGTTTTCTCTCCCTTAAAATCTTAAAGAAATATGCTTCGGTTGCCGCCGGCTACGCTACTTCTGCCCATATAGGGACTTATCACTTTTGCACAGGTTTATGGTTGATAGCCTCACACTATCAAAGCGTGGCGTTCTGCACGAGTCTTCTGGCCTTCGTTTCTCGTGTGGCCGTTCGATGAATATCCGTCCGTGGATGATCTTGCTAGCGGTCCTGTGATGTTTATCGCCACGGGTGTGACTGAAGGCTCGCTTCTTCGAAGGTTTGTTTTTTATCAGAAGGTCAGGCGAAGACACATTCGATCGTGATGAGATCCGCGACCGGAACGATTCGCACCATTGAGGCTCAGCACAATCTCAACAGAAAGCCCGGACTGTAAGATGGAAGGAAAACCGATTTGTTTTAGCTGCAGTAAAGAAATCAGTTACTCCGGTAACATTGGCCGACGCGAGGAGTTTCCTCACTGTCGGTCGGATGTTCATGTATGCAAGAACTGCGAGTTCTATGACCCGAAGGTTTATCACGAGTGCCGTGAAACCTAAGCGGACTACGTCAAAGAAAAAGATCGCGCCAACTTCTGTGACTACTTCACTCCGCGTAAAGGTGGGGTTGGCAACGAAGCTGACAAAGCGGCAGCTTTGTTCAACTTTAAAAAATAGTCTAACAAAAGGAGATAGCCTGATATCCAGACGAGAGATTTAAAAACCCTCGGTGGGAGGGGTGAATGCGCCATTGTATATGGCTCGGCCAACATGCCAGCGAAGCTCGTCAATATAGCCGGTGAATGGCGACGTATTATCGCCCTTTTGGCCAATAGAAAGAATGGCGTCCGAATTCGCGGCAGAAGAAGGGCTTGAGGCTGTGCAGACACTCGTGCCATTGACGTAGATGTCAAAGTTTGAGCCACTGCGGACATAGGCAATATGTTGCCACTGATTGGCCACGATAGCACCGCTTGCCGACATGCAATCTCCGAAAATGACATTTCCGGTTGTTTTGAGAAATCCCCGAATTTTGGAGGTCTCAAGTCTGAACTGAATCACTGTATTGAGATCAGCTTCGGACGCAAGACCTTGTGAAAAGAATGTCTGATAGGCCGTAGCGACACTGGTGGGATATATCCAAGCCTCCAATGTGAAATTTTTCGTGCTCAACCACCACTTTTCGTCATCGGAAAGCCGAAGTCGTCCACCGTTGAAGTATCCACTGGACGAATCGTATTTCTTCACTGAAGTCGAGTGGGTGACCAAGGGGGTCTTCGTGTTATCGATGGTGTGGCCTTCGTTGTCTACGATACTGGTTGAGCCATTCGATCCTTCCATTTTTAACAAGAGAACCTGGGTGTGGATTTTTTTAGCCTTACGAGTTTTGGCAGAACTGAGGGCATGGGAGGTGTTGACGGATAACACACTCAAGAGGGCTAAATATAAAAATGTTTTAAGAGCAAAATACACTAGTCCTCTCCCTCTGTATCCCTCTATAAAAAATACAAGAGGTTTTCATGAAGAACTATCAAATATGGGAATTCTAGATGAAAAGTGCGCCAACTGCTCCATAATGAATTGTTTGGATGGAGCGTTTTTGACATTGACGATGGGACCTTATAGACAGACGGAAGTCTTAACAAGGAGTGCAGTTTTGGCGAAAGCCGTCAGTGGAGTTCCTAAGTTCCTTTTTTCTTACTATAAAGAACGGAGAGCCAAGAACTCTCGATATTCCCTTCGAGCTTTTGCGAGGGATCTGGGGATATCCTCGGGACGTCTTAGTGCCATTCTCGAGGAAAAAAATGTTCCGTCGAATGCGACCTGTCAGCGTTTGATTAAGGCGCTTATGTTAAATGAAAAAGAGGCCTACACCTTTCTATCTTTGGTTCAGCAGGCGAAAAAGCGAAGGGTTGAAAGAAAAGCTGATCTAATTTTGCAGGATGATGATTTGGACATCATTGTTGACTGGGTTCCCTATGCGATTCTCTCACTGATTCGAACCCCGGGGTTTCAGATGACGGCGAGCTTTATAGCAAGGCGCCTTGGAATCGAGACCAAACGAGCAAAATGGGCAATGGACAGTCTTCTGGAAAAGGGACTTCTTCGATACGAACACGATCGATGGGAACGGGTTCAAAAGCGCATTACTACGACTCACGGAATTCCCTCTCGGGCAATTCGGCTGTCTCATATCAACAAGATGAAACTGGCCATCAAAAAAATAAATCAGGTAGATATTGATCTTTGCGATTATTCCTCCATTACATTTGCTTGCGATAAAGAATCTTTAACTATGGCGAAACGGCTCATTGTGGATTTCCGGCGTTCGCTAGCGGAGCTTTGTCATACGGAATCGGCCACGGAGGTCTACAATCTAAACGTCCAACTTTTTCCACTCAGCCAAGGAAAGTAATTTTATGAATAGATTCTTGTTTATAACATTTATCCTCGTGGGCTCACTAGCTTCGGCAGGCGGAGGTGAGTGGCAAGAGGTCGGCAGTGGAGGTGATGTAATCTCGTGCCGAGTAGAGTTTGCGGGCTATCCTCGCAACACGCTCATGATGTTTGATTACTATGAGGCCGTGGTTCGCTATGAACTTTCGCTCGAGCTTCCATATATTTCTGAATTGAATGCATTGGCCAGAGCAATCCTCTTGCGGATTCCGAATCAGGTCTTGCGGGAAAGGTCCTTGAATCTTCTTGAGGTATTCTGGAGTGAGGTGGAGTGGAAGTCGTCAGGTCTTGATAATGTAAGAGATGTTGGTGTGGGCTTTTATGATTATGACAACTGTCAGGTTGATCAGCTTATTTTGCAGCGAGTTCCAAGAGGCGACGATAGGGGTTATTATCGTATCGACCAGTCTCTTTGGAATCGCGTGCCTGAGGCTCAGCGGGCTATTGCAATTGTGCATGAGATACTCTATCGGCAGGCAGGTTTTTCGAAAGTTCAGGAGTCCTCTGAAATTGTTCGATATCTTGTAGGGCTGCTATTGACTAAGGAGCTAGGGGGCTTGACGACTCAGGAGTTTGCAGAGCTTCTGCAGAGAGCAGGTATGCGGGGGGATCTATAAAGCTTTTGCAGGTGATTTTCATTGTTTCTGTTTCTTGGTGTTCGGGTGCGGCGTGGAGTCGCCCTCCGATTATGTCCTCCATTGGGAAAGCATTTTTTTGCCACGGTGATGATTCAGGTGTTCTTCCATTGGGCTTTGAAAGCCTGATCGGTACAAATTGGATGCCGATGACGGGGTTGGCAGCTGAGGAGCTTGATGGGGATCCCTTGTTTCAGGTTATTATTTATTTGGATCGTTTTCCTACGGGATATGAGCCGATAGTGGGTACCTTGAAAGCCTACCTTGACAGTTTTCAAGACGATGTTCGTTATTTTGATGGGGATTTCTTGGATATCTCAACTGTTATGGAGCTGGGTGAAGATATGCCTGAGTGGTGCTCAGAAGTACAAGTGTCACTACAAAGAAAACCTCTTGCCCGAAATGATAAATGGTATCTTGTAAACAGACGAGTATGGGGTTTGATGAAGAGTTATGAGCAGGCCGCTCATATCCTAATGATGATATTATCCCGTCATTCGCAGGAGCATCAGGTCGAGGCGTCATTTATATGGGTCTCTTATCTGGCGCAAATACTAATTCTAGATAGAGCTAGGAATGTCTCAGTCACTCGATTCTCGGAGATTGCGACCGCTGCCGGAATGCGCTAGCGAGAGCCCCGGGTAGGGGCTGCGGTCACTTCTACGTAACATAACGACATCTTATTGGGAAATTTTGGCTTTAGTGCGTTTCTATGGATAGGGGTTCTGTTGAAAACCCTTTTTATCTCACTTAGACGTTTTGCGGATGTGTGTTGCTCCGTCGATGGCGACATAAATGCTGGTCGTCGAAGCGCCGTACTTAGGGTGTCACGACGACATCGAACGAAAGTTCTGGCGAAAGATTGTTTTCAATACC